>JAPLJV010000044.1 GCA_026388415.1 Deltaproteobacteria bacterium
ATAAGTGCAAAATAAATGTTTTTTGGCAAAACCTCTTTTTTGCCGCCACGTCTCCAAAATCTTAATCATCATCACTACATATCCCAGCTCATCACGGCTCATCCCGCTTCATTTTTTGGCAATACCCCCCCTCACTTCATAATCCGGTTTAAAAATTTCCTGATAAATTTCTTGACAACCCATACATGTTGTGGCAAACATGGCACACGCCACAATATGTTGTATAAAGAAATTATTGCGCGATAATTTATCAAGTCAAGGAGCATCAGAAATCATGACAGGAAAAGTTAAGGTCCACGACAAAATCACCGGTCTATCTCCCAACGCCATTAGCGTCCTCAACAAACGCTATCTGCGCCGGGACCATGAGGGCAAAGTTCTGGAGACAGCGGCACAAATGTTTCACCGGGTTGCCGAAACCGTTGCCGCTGCCGACTTAACATTCGACAACAGGGCCGATGTGAAGAAGCTGTCCGACGACTTTTATCAGATCATGACTAATCTGGAATTTCTTCCCAACTCCCCGACGCTCATGAATGCGGGACGGGAATTGGGCCAGCTCTCTGCCTGCTTCGTTATCCCCGTAGGCGATTCCATGGAAGAGATATTTGAGGCGGTAAAACAGACCGCCCTGATACACAAATCAGGCGGCGGCACCGGATTTTCTTTTTCCCGGCTCCGGCCGGCCCACGACGTTGTCATGTCCACAACCGGCATTTCCAGCGGTCCGATTTCCTTCATGCGGGTCTTCGACATTGCCACCGAAACCATCAAACAGGGGGGGACCAGACGCGGCGCCAATATGGGCATACTCCGAATAGACCATCCGGATATCATGGACTTTATCATGTGCAAGGACGATCAGCGGACCTTGAACAATTTCAATATCTCTGTCGGTCTCACCGAGGCCTTCATGGCGGCAGTAGAAAAAGACCAAGAGTACAATATTATCAACCCCCGCAGTAAAGAAGCTGTGGGTTCCCTCAATGCCCGCAAGGTATTCAGCCGCATCGTCGCTCAGGCCTGGCGTAACGGCGAGCCAGGAATCATCTTTCTGGACCGCCTGAACAAGGATAACCCCACCCCGCTGGTCGGCGAGATCGAATCCACCAATCCCTGCGGCGAACAGCCTCTCCTTCCCTACGAGTCATGCAATCTGGGATCAATCAACCTCGGAAAAATGGTAAAGAACCATGAGCTGGACTGGCAACGCCTGAAGGAACTGGTGACCCTTGCCATCCATTTTCTGGACAATGTCATTGAGATCAATAATTATCCCCTGGCAAAAATAGCGGAGATGACAAGGGGCAACCGCAAGATCGGTCTCGGCCTCATGGGGTGGGCAGACACGCTGATCCTGCTCAAAATCCCTTACAATTCTCCCGAGGCCATTGCTCTCGGCGAGAGAGTTATGAAATTCATCAACGACGAGGGGCATGCCGCCTCAAGGGAACTGGCCCTGACGCGCGGTCCTTTCCCCAATTTTACCGGTTCCATCTACGACAGACCGGGGCTTTCGCCAATCAGGAACGCTACCATAACCACGATCGCCCCGACTGGCACCATCTCAATTATTGCCAACGCCTCATCGGGGGTCGAACCTCTCTTTGCCGTATCTTTTGTCCGGCAGGTTATGGATAAAAATATTCTCGTGGAGGTAAACCCGGCCTTCGATAGTCTCGCCCGCGAGCGGGGTTTCTACTCCCAGGAGCTGATGGAGGAGATTGCTCAACATGGCACCGTCCAGGACTTGAAGGAAGTCCCGGAAGATGTGCGCCGCATATTTGTCACCGCTCATGACATCACCCCGGAGGACCACATCAATATGCAGGCTGCCTTCCAGAAATACACCGACAATGCCGTATCCAAAACGGTAAACTTCCCTCATACGGCCACTATCGAAGATGTAGAAAAGGTTTATCGTCTCGCCTACTCTTTGGGATGCAAGGGGGCAACCATATATCGCGACGGTTCCCGGGACGAGCAGGTCCTTTCCACCGGCAAGATGGAAGAGAAAGCGACGGCCCCGAAAGAAGAGAAAAAATTACACAAGCGGGAACGTCCCAAGGTCCTGAAGGGGTGGACTTATCAGATTCAGACCGGTTGCGGACCGATCTATATCACCATCAACGAGGATAAAGCTGGACTGTTTGAACTATTCACCACGATGGGGAAAGCCGGGGGTTGCGCTTCCTCCCAGTGCGAGGCGATCGGCAGGATGGTTTCCCTCGCCTGGAGGAGCGGTGTCCAGGCCCGCCAGGTCGTCAAGCAGCTCCTCGGCATATCCTGCCATCTTCCCGCTGGTTTTGGCGAAAACCGGGTACTCTCCTGCTCCGACGCGGTCGCCAAGGCCATCCAGTTCCACATGACGGAGAAGGGATACGACACCGATCTGGAAAACCAGGTCCATGAACGGGGCGCTTGCCCCGAGTGCGGGGGCAGGGTGGAACACGAAGGCGGCTGCGCTGTGTGCCGAGTCTGCGGATATTCGGAATGTGCGTAAGGGTCTGTAACGCAACAGATGTTCCGTTGCAGACCATTAGTGACGGCGCTAGATCGCTTGAATTTCGCCTTGCCATCTCCATCCGTTCATGATAGTACATGCCCAAAGCGGGCCCAACGAAGCATGTTAGAAATTATTTGTGGGAACACGGTTACATCATGTTCCCCGAGGAGGGATGCAATATGACGCTGCTACTGGGTGGCGCCGTTTCGGCGATTCTTGGTCTGGTCGGTTTATTTGAATGGATAAAGGATTTCATCACCCTTCTCAAAGGCGGGTTGCCCATTCTGCTGCTTTTGGGGGGCGTCATGGCAGCCTATATCGGCTTTGATGAGTTACAGAGCAAGCTGCGGGAGGAGTCGGAAAAACAGGAAGAGGAACTGGCCAAAGCCAAGGAAGAGATTGACCTCATGAAGGCCAAGGCCGAGCAGTACCGGGAAGAACTGGAACGTATGAAAGAGGAACGGCAGAAAACAGTTAATAGTGAAAGGTAAATAGGAGAATCCTTCGCCTTTTACCCTCCACCCTTAACATCTCTGTGCCTCACCATTTCCAGAAGCATGATCATGGCCCCCACAGAGATGGCGGCATCGGCCACATTAAAAGCCGGCCAGTGATGTGAGCGGAAATAGACATCTATAAAATCAACCACTTCGCCAAAACGCAGCCGGTCAATAAGATTCCCCAGCGCCCCACTGAAAATGAGAGAAAGAGCAAAAACCAGCAAGGGCTGATCGGCCTGGCTTTTTACCAGGTAGTATAAAATCATCCCTATTGCCAATAACGTGACCAGCACAAAAAAAATGGAGCGAAAATATGGCGGGGCCTGGGAAAGAAAACCGAAGGCCGCTCCTGGGTTTCTGACATAAGTGATGCTTAAAAAACCATCAATAACCACCCGGGAGCTATAAAGGGACATGGCCGAATGAATGAAGGCCTTGGTCACCTGGTCCAGCAGCACAACACAAATCACCGTCAGAAAAAATATGATGTATTTATTCAACAAGCAACTACCTCGCTGATCCCGGTAATTATTCAGGAAATGCTGGCCAGGCACCGATCGCAAATTTCCGGATGACCGGCGTCAGATCCTACGGAACCGCTGTATATCCAGCAGCGTCCGCATTTCTGTCCTGCCGACTTGGTAACGCCGACCTTCAAACCGCTGATTTCGCTGCTTTCGTATGCGGCCAGGATGGCATCGTCAGCCACAATATTTACCTGCGATACGATGAGCAACGATCGCATCTCTTCCCTGTATGATGTGAGCAAGGCGCGCAAAGAATCGGGTGGACAAATGTCCACCGCTGCATCTAAAGAATGACCGATGACCTTGTTTTGCCTGGCCGCTTCTATGGCCTTGGAGGCTTCAACCCTTACTTCCAGCATCAGCTTCCAGCGCTCGGCCAGTTCTGTGTCCACATGGACAGGATTGGGCTCCGGAAATTGCGCCAAATGGATACTCGCTTCCTTGCCGGCGTAGTCAGGCATGGCCGACCACACTTCCTCGGCCGTAAAACTGAGCATCGGCGCTAAAAGTCTCACCATCGTATTGAGAAGCAGATACATGGCGCTCTGGGCGGAACGTCTTTGCCGGGAGCGTGCCGGAGATGTATACAGCCGGTCTTTGAGGACATCGAGATAAAGGGCGCTCAGATCCACGGTGCAGAAGTTGTAAAGGCTGTAGTAAACTACATGAAACTGGAAACCATCATAGGCCTCCCGCACGCGATGGGCTACCTCTTCCAACCTGTTTAACGCAAAACGGTCTATTTCTTCCATGTCCTGATAGGCCATCAAATCTGCAGCCACGTCGAAATCATAGAGGTTCCCCAGTATGTAACGGCAGGTATTGCGGATGCGCCGGTAGGCCTCCACCAAACGTTTTAGAATCTCTCCGGAAACTCTGATGTCCTCGGTATAATCGGCCGCTGCCACCCAGAGACGCAATATTTCCGCTCCGTACTGCTCGATGATTTCGTGCGAATCAATGACGTTGCCTACGGACTTGGACATCTTCTTGCCCTCGCCGTCCACCACGAAACCGTGAGTCAAGACACTCTTGTAAGGCGCCCTCCCCCGGGTCCCCACCGACTCGAGCAGGGAGGAATGAAACCAGCCGCGGTGCTGATCCGAACCTTCAAGATACAAGTCCGCCGGCGCTTTGAGATAGGGACGTTTTTCCAGCACGGCGGCATGACTCACACCGGAATCAAACCATACATCCAGAATATTAGTTTCCTTCGTAAAGTCCGTTCCTCAGCAATGAGGACAGGTCGTACCTGCAGGCATCAGGTCGCGCGGCTCTCTTTCAAACCACACGTCGGCGCCATGCTGCTCCACCAGCCCGATTATATGCCGGAGGATATCTTCCGTCATGACCTCGCCATGACAGCCGGCGCAGTAGAAAATGGTAATCGGAACACCCCACAGCCGCTGCCGCGAAATACACCAATCAGGGCGGTTCTCTACCATGCCGTAGATGCGGTCGTGCCCCCAGGCAGGGATCCATTTCACTTCGTCTATGGCCTTGAGTGTATTTTTACGGAGATCATTCTTTTCCATAGAGATGAAATACTGCTCCGTAGAGCGGAAAATTATCGGTTGCTTGCAGCGCCAGCAATGGGGATAGGAATGACTCATTTCCTGCAGGGCCAGTAACGATCCCATTGCCTGCAATTTTTTATTGATACTGGCATTGGCGTCAAAAACGAACTGGCCGGCAAACTCATCCACGTCTGCTGTAAACTTTCCTGCGTCGTCAACGGGGGCGTAATTGGCCAGCCCGTACTTCATACCGATCTCGTAATCCTCCTGACCATGCCCCGGGGCGATGTGCACTAAACCTGTTCCTGCCTCCAAGGTTACAAAGGGTGCCAGAATCAGCGTGCCTTCGCGATCAATCCAGGGATGGCGATATTTTACCCCCTCCAGCGCGGCGCCTTCGATCTCGCCCAGAACTTCAAAATCGCGGCTGCCAAAGGTCGTAAGACAACTTTCCTGCATATCCCTGGCCAGAATCAGCACTTCCTCGCCCACCTTCAACACGGAGTAGATGAAGTCCTTATGTACGGCAATCGCCAGGTTGGCAGGGAGTGTCCAAGGGGTGGTGGTCCAGATCACAAGGCTGGCCTGTTTACCCTGCAAGGCAGGCACAATGGCCGTAAGGTCGGACAGGAGGGGAAACTTGACATAGATGGATGGCGTCTTGTGGTCCGCGTATTCGACCTCGGCCTCCGCCAGAGCGGTCTTGCAGGAGGCGCACCAGTAAACCGGCTTTTTACCCTTATAAACGCTGCCGTTCAGGAAAAGCTTCCCGAGCTCCGCCACAGTGGCCGCTTCGTAACTGTAATTCATGGTCAGATAGGGGTTGTCCCATTCGCCAAACACACCCAGGCGTTTGAACTGCTCCCGCTGAATATCCACATATTTCTCGGCATAGTGGCGGCAGGCGCGGCGCTTTTCCGTCTGCGACATGGTGCGGCGTTTCTCACCTAATTCCTTATCCACCTGATGCTCAATAGGCAACCCGTGACAGTCCCAGCCGGGGACATATATGCTGTCCAAACCGGACATATTCCGGGATTTGATCACCATATCCTTGAGAATCTTATTTAAAGCCGTTCCCAGATGGATGCTGCCGTTCGCGTAGGGGGGACCATCGTGGAGGATGTAAGTCTCTCGCCCCCGGGCGCCGTCCCTGATTTTTTCGTATAGCCCCGTTTCTGCCCAATTCTTCAGAAGTTCCGGTTCCTTCCGGGCCAGGTTGGCCTTCATGGGGAAATCAGTTTTCGGCAGATTCAATGTCTCTTTATAATCCATGCCATACACCTCAGTTATAAAAGTTGGTAGAGCACTAACATATAACATCACGACTTTCAAGACCAAGAAGGCCGTATTTGACCTGATCAGATAAAAAAAGCCCCGGCCTTTTCAGGTCAGGGCTTCTTACCAGACAGCTTAAAACAAACTGTTCTTCTTTGTTACATGCCCATTCCGCCCATTCCTGGGTATCCGCCGCCTCCGGGAGGCATACCGGGCATTCCGCCGGCGCCCTTATCCTCGGGTTTGTCGGCAATCATGCACTGTGTGGTCAGCATGAGAGAGGCAACGCTCGCCGCATTCTGCAGAGCAAATCGGGTCACCTTGGTGGGGTCAATGACACCGGCCTTGATCATGTCTTCATATTGATCCGTCCGGGCATTAAATCCAAAGGCTCCTTTCTTCTCCTTGACTTTCTCGACCACAATACTTCCTTCCATCCCGGCATTGTTGGCGATCATCTTCAAGGGTTCCTCGAGGGCCTTCTTCACAATTCCTACCCCGACCTGTTCATCGGTGTTTGCGAGTTTCAATTCGCTGAGGGCTGGCAGGCATCTAATGTATGCCACACCGCCGCCCGGGACAATTCCTTCTTCAACGGCAGCGCGGGTAGCATTAAGCGCATCCTCGACACGGGCTTTCTTCTCCTTCATCTCCGTTTCCGTGGCGGCGCCGACCTTGATCACGGCTACGCCTCCGACCAGCTTCGCCAGTCTTTCCTGGAGCTTCTCGCGGTCGTAATCGGAAGTGGTTTCCTCTATCTGCGCCCTGATCTGCTTTACTCTGCCTTCCAGATCAGCGCGCTTGCCGGCGCCGTCAACGATGGTCGTGTTATCCTTATCAATCATAATCTTCTTGGCGTGGCCCAGATCACTCAGAGTGATATTCTCCAGTTTGGAACCGGTATCTTCGGAGATTACCTGCCCGCCCGTGAGGGTGGCAATGTCCTCCAGCATGGCCTTGCGTCGGTCGCCAAAACCCGGCGCCTTGACGGCTGCCACATGCAGGGTGCCGCGAATCTTGTTGACTACCAGGGTGGCCAGCGCCTCGCCTTCGATGTCTTCGGCAATGATTAGCAGGGGCTTGCCCGACTTGGCAATCTGCTCCAGAATGGGAAGGAGATCCTTCATGTTGCTTATTTTCTTCTCGTTGATGAGGATATAGCAATCCTCAAGGCTGACATTCATTTTCTCCGCGTTCGTGACAAAATATGGGGACAGGTAACCGCGGTCAAACTGCATGCCTTCCACGATCTCCAGTTCCGTCTCCAGGCCTTTGGCCTCTTCTACGGTGATAACGCCTTCCTTGCCTACCTTGCCCATCGCCTCGGCAATGATGCTGCCGATCGTCTCATCGTTGTTGGCGGAAATGGTGCCAACCTGAGCTATTTCTTTCTGATCTTTGGTGGGCTTGCTCAACTGGCGGAGCTCCTTCACGACTACTTCCACAGCCTTTTCAATGCCGCGCTTGACGTCCATGGGGTTGCTGCCGGCGGCTACTGTCTTCGCGCCTTCGCGATAGATTGCCTGCGCGAGAAGCGTTGCCGTAGTGGTGCCGTCACCGGCTACATCACTGGTTTTGCTGGCAACTTCCCGGACCATCTGGGCGCCCATGTTTTCAAATTTGTCTTCCAGTTCGATCTCTTTGGCAACGGTAACGCCATCCTTTGTAACCGTAGGTGAACCATAGCTTTTGTCAATGATTACATTTCTTCCTTTAGGACCAAGGGTAACCTTGACGGCATCCGCCAGGGTATTTACACCCTTAAGAATCGCTTTTCTTGCATCTTCATCGTATAATAAAATCTTTGCTCCCATACTAATTCATCCTCCTTATTTATTACTCTATAATTCCCAGGATATCATCTTCTCTCATGATCAGATGCTCCTCGCCTTCGATCTTAACCTCCGTGCCGCCATACTTGCTGAAAAGTATCCGGTCCCCCTTCTTCACGTCCAGCTTGATAAGCTTGCCGTCATCGGCAATTTTCCCCTTGCCGACCGCTACCACTTCACCCTGCTGGGGTTTTTCCTTGGCCGAATCGGGGATAATAATACCACCCTTTGTCTTCTCCTCCTCGGGCAAGCGTTTCACGATTACTCTGTCCTGCAATGGCCTGATCTTCATACCGCAACATCTCCTTTCTAAATAATTTTAGATCTTGAAATATTTACCTATTCGCTATTTACCTATCCACCTTGATTATTTGCTCCCATGAACAAAACCACCTGTATAATAAACATCAATTTTCACTTGTCAAGCCGCCGGGGGGAAAATTTCTAACTCACTGCCCCCTACGAACGGGGATAGTTCGTTCACGGATTTGCTTCCCGAAGGAAGCAAATCCTAACTCACTAAAACATGTGGGCAAACAGCTCTCGCAAATTGTTGACTTTAATGAGTTGAATGCCGGGGAACAGGGCATCGTCGGCAGATGTGGTCCTGGGGATGATGCAACGGGTAAAGCCCATGCGGGCGGCTTCCTTGATTCTATCGCCCATGCGGGAAATGCCGCGGATCTCTCCCGTCAAGCCTACCTCACCAAAGACAGCCGTATTGACATCCACCGGGCGGCTATGGAAGCTGGAAGCAAGAGATGCGACGATGCCCATATCAATTGCCGGCTCAGCCGTCTTGATACCTCCGGCAATGTTTAGAAAAACATCATGATTGCCGAGGCTGAGACCGCATATCTTATCCATCACGGCAATCAAGAGCGATACCCGGTTATGGTCAACCCCCATGGCGGTGCGGCGCGGCATCCCCAGATAGGTGGGGCTCACAAGGGACTGGATTTCAATCATGATTGGTCTGGACCCCTCGATACTGGGCACTACTACCGAACCCGCGGCGCCTGCCGGTCGTTCCGCCAGGAAAAAAGCCGAGGGATTTTCCACCTCCGCCAGGCCATTGTCCCGCATCTCGAAGACCCCTATTTCATTGGCGGGTCCGAAACGATTTTTGATGCTCCGGATGATGCGGTAGGCATGACCGGAATCGGCCTCAAAATACAGCACCGTGTCCACCATATGCTCCAGCACCTTCGGACCGGCAATGGAACCATCCTTCGTCACATGCCCTACCAGAAAAAAAGGAATGTTCAGCTTCTTCGCCAGCAGGATCAGTCTTCCCGACGACTCCCTGACCTGTCCCACGCTCCCGGGTGCCGAGGAAAGGTTGCCCGTATAGACAGTCTGGATGGAATCAATGACGACTACATGTGGTTTTATGGCCACGATCTGCTGCATGATGGCTTCCAGGGATATCTCTACCATGATGAGCAGATTATCCGAAGTTGCGCCGATCCTGGCGCCTCTGAGTTTTACCTGGCGCGCCGACTCCTCGCCCGTCACATAGAGAACCTTAAACCCTCGGGTCGCGAGGTTCTGGAAAACCTGCAGGAGCAGCGTTGATTTCCCAATCCCCGGATCGCCCCCCACCAGGACCGCCGAACCGCCGACCAGGCCGCCTCCCAGCACCCGGTCCATCTCTCCGATCCCAGTGGGAATCCGCTCCCCTTCCTCCGCCATGATCGCGGAGATGGGAACAATCTCTTCGTGAAATTGCAGTTCGGAATTGCTCGTGGAAACGGTCTGGCCCACTTCCTCTTCCACGAACTGGTTCCAGCTTTCGCAGGAGGGACATTTGCCCAGCCACTTAGGCGATTGATGGCCACAGTTCTGGCAAAAAAACCGGGTTTTATTTTTTTTCTGTTGCAAGTGCCCCTCCCTATATTGTTGTGATAATATATGCTTTTATCACTCTGCCGTCAACCAGGAAAACGACATCAAAATCCCTTGAGTAATCGTCGCAATCCTGATATGAACAAGACCACACTAACAATTCTAACAGCAGTGAAAAGGAGGAGATCATGCATAATCCAAATTTCAGTTCCGGCCCCTGCAGCAAAAGACCAAATTGGAATCTCGATGCCTTAAAGGATTCCGCCGTTGGTCGTTCCCATCGTTCCGCGCTGGGAAAGGAAAAAATTGTCAAGACCATCGTCGAGAGCAAGCGGATTCTCCAAGTACCGGCCGATTACCTGCTCGGAATATTTCCCGGCTCCGATACGGGCGCCTTTGAGGCCGCCATGTGGACTTTCCTTGGTCCCAGGCCCGTTACGGTCCTGGTGTGGGAAAGTTTTGGCGAGGGATGGGCCAGCGATATCGTCAAACAGTTGAAGTTGAATCCCACCATTCAGAAAGCTGACTACGGCAAATTACCCGACTTGAAAGCGGTGGACTGGTCCTCAGATGTGGTTTTTGTGGCGAACGGAACCACCAGCGGCGTCAAAATCCCCGATTGGGACTGGATACCCGCTGACCGGCAGGGTTTGTCCATCTGCGACGCCACCAGCGCCGCCTTTGCCATGCCCATTGACTGGTCAAAGGTAGACGTTCTGACCTTCTCCTGGCAAAAATGTCTGGGCGGGGAAGCCGGCCAGGGCATGCTGGTCCTCAGCCCCCGGGCCGTGGCCCGCATTGAAGCTTATGACCCGCCCTGGCCAATGCCTAAGGTTTTCCGGATGAAAAAGGGGGGCACGGTAGATAAAAGCATCTTCGAAGGGGATACCATTAATACCCCTTCCCTGCTCTGCGTAGAGGATTATCTCGATGCCCTCGCCTGGGCAGGCTCAATAGGGCTGAACGGCCTCATGGCCAGGAGCCTTGCAAACCTGCAGGTGGTGGCCGATTGGGTGGCAAAAACCGCCTGGATTGAATTCCTCGCCCAGTCTCCTGCGACACGCTCCAGTACCTCCGTTTGCCTTTCCGTCGTCAGCGAAAAGGTTCAGGCCATGGCCAAGGAAGAGCGGGCAAAATTTCTCAAGGGCATCGCCGGTGAGTTGAGTAAAAAAGGCCTGGCACATGATGTCGCCTCTTATAAGGATGCCCCCCCGGGATTTCGCTTCTGGTGCGGTTCCACCATTGAACCCGGGGACGTCAAGGCGGCACTGGCGGCACTGGAAAAGGTATATAACGAAAAAATTCAAGTGGTTTGAACCAAGTCTCTGAAGATGTGACATTTTTACGAGTTCATCATTACTTGAACTGGAGAAAAATCTATTATGGCGAACGTGGTGGTCGTCGGCACCCAGTGGGGTGACGAGGGCAAGGGTAAAGTTGTGGATTTGTATGCTGAAAATGCAGATGTTATAGCCCGTTATCAAGGGGGTAACAACGCCGGGCATACAATAGTTGTCAAGGGCGAACGGACTATTCTGCACCTTATCCCTTCCGGTATTCTGCATGACAACAAGATCTGCATCATCGGCAACGGCGTGGTGATTGATCCGCAGGTGATCATTCAGGAACTCGACAGTCTGCGCGCCCGCAAACTGCTGCCAGCCAATACGAAGCTGTTCATCAGTGAAAAGGCCCACTTGATCATGCCCTATCACCGCCGCCTCGATATTGCCCGCGAATCCCACCACCTGGGGAAGAAAATCGGCACCACCGGCCGGGGCATAGGCCCCGCTTATGAAGACAAGATAGGGCGCGTAGGGATCAGGGTTTGCGACCTCCTGGATGATGAAACTCTGCGTGAGAAAATCAAGAGCAATGTGGAGGAAAAAAACTTTTATCTGACGAAAAGATTTCAGGAAGAACCGGTTGATGAAAAATCAATCTACGCAGAATACATCGCCTATGCCGGCCGCATCAGCGCCTATATCGCCGACACCTCCATCATCATAGACCGGGAAATACGTAAGGGAAAGAAAATTCTTTTTGAGGGCGCTCAAGGTTGTCACCTGGATATTGATCACGGCACCTTCCCCTATGTTACTTCCTCCAATACTGTCGCCGGGAACGCCTGTTCGGGAACAGGCGTTGGTCCGGCGGCAATCGGCGCCGTGGTGGGGATATGCAAGGCTTATACTACCAGGGTAGGAGAAGGCCCCTTTGTTACCGAGCTAAATGATGCTATCGGCGCCCATCTGCAGAAGACCGGACAGGAATTTGGCGCCACTACAGGCAGAAAACGTCGGTGCGGCTGGCTGGACATGGTCCTGATAAGACAATCGGTGCGCGTTTCGGGTATCACCGGGCTCGCTATCACCAAGCTTGATGTCCTGACGGGTATTGATAAAATACATGTCTGTGTCGGCTACAAGACGCCGGCGGGTGAATTTATGGAATCCGTCCCCTCAAATCTGAAGATTTTGTCTCAGGCGGAACCGATCTATGAAGTAATGGAAGGTTGGAAGGAAGACATCAGCAGCGCTCGCACAGTGGAAGATCTCCCCCAGAACGCCAGGCGATATGTGGAACGGATAGAGTCCCTATCCGGGGTCAAATTGTTCCTGATCTCCGTTGGTCCGGGGAGAGAAGAAACCATCATCCTGAAAAACTCCTTTCGTGATTAGAAGCCGATTTATCCTTGACACCAGTTATTGTTATTGCTAAGGGATTAAAGCTTGAGTGTCGGGCTGTTAGCTCAGTTGGTAGAGCAGCGGATTTTTAATCCGTTGGTCGCGGGTTCAAGTCCCGCACGGCCCACCAAAAACTAATCCAATGCGGTGCAAAGGAGTAAAAAACCCGTTAGAAATAGCGGGTTTTTTATTGACTTCCGTCCATGCTCGTGTTATACAATCCAACACAATCTAACATTCTTGGAGGCGTTTTTAGCAGTAGAAAGCCCCCAAGGAAAAGTGGAAGCCCCCAAAAAGGAGAAAACCATTATGCCAAAGAGAGTAATGCCGCTTTCAGAGATCAAGGTGCGCAATGCAAAGAAACAGCAAAAAGACTATAAACTTTTTGATGGCGGTGGTCTCTTTCTCCTGGTTACATCGTCGGGCGGGAAGCTTTGGCAATTAAAATATCGCTTCGACAATAAGGAAAAGAAACTTGCCCTGGGCTCATACCCCGAAATAAGCCTTGCCGACGCAAGAGAACGAAAGGAGAACGCAAGAAAGCAGCTTGCCAATGGCATTGATCCCGGTGCGGTCAGGAAGGCACAGAAGGAAGCGAGCACAGCGGAAACAGAAACCATCGAGGTCATTGCCCGTGAATGGCATGGGAAATTTTCCCATAAATGGACACCTGATTACGGCGATAAACTTTTAAGCTCTCTGCAGCGAGATGTTTTCCCCTGGCTTGGTGAACGTCCGATCAAAGAAGTAAAAGCCCCTGAATTACTGGCAGCCTTACGACGGATTGAAAGCCGGGGTACTTTGGAAACAGCGCACAGGGTCCGGGGCCTGCTTGGTCAAGTTTTCCGGTATGCCGTAGCCACTGGAAGGGCAGAACGAGACCCGATGTCAGATCTGCGCGGCGCCCTGCCACAGCCGAACGAAAAACATCGTGCAGCAATTACTGACCCGAAAGAGGTTGCCCCACTTCTGAGGGCCATTGAAGGATATCAAGGCCACCTTGTTACCAAGTGTGCCCTACGCCTTGCCCCAATGCTCTTTGTCCGACCTGGAGAGTTAAGGCAAGCAGAATGGGCGGAGATTGATCTTGATGAAGCTTCCTGGAATATCCCGGCAGAAAAAATTAAGATGAAACAACCACACCTTGTTCCCCTGCCAAATCAGGCCGTTGAAATATTGAAAGAATTGCAGCCCTTAACTTGTGCAAGCCGCTATGTCTTCCCTTCCGCTCGATCTTTTGCCCGACCAATGTCAAATAACGCCATCCTGGCAGCCCTGAGACGGATGGGTTTTGAAAAAGATGAAATGTCAGGACACGGCTTCCGGGCGATGGCTCGAACCATCATCAATGAAGTGCTGTTAATCCGGCCGGATTTCATCGAACACCAGCTTGCCCATGCCGTCAGAGACCCGAACGGAAGGGCTTATAACCGGACGGCGCACCTTGTCGATCGTCGGAAGATGATGCAGACATGGGCTGATTACCTGGATAAGCTGAAGGCGGGGGCGGAAGTGATACCATTCAAGACGGCCAAGGGATAGCACAGAGCCATAAAACAGCATAGGAGATCACAAGACATGACAACAACATCTCTATTGAAAAAGATCGACGCACTGCGGGCCACCATAGACAGCCACAGACCCCTTGACGCGCACATGCTCAAGCAGATCAAAGAATATTTCCGTATCGGCATGGCTTATTCAAGCAACGCCCTGGAAGGGAACTCCCTAACCGAGACGGAAACAAAGATCGTCATTGAGGACGGTATCACCATCGGCGGCAAGCCGGTACGGGATCACCTGGAAGCCTTAGGGCATTCAGAAGCCTATGACCTGCTTTACCAGTTGGCAAAGAAGCAGGACATAACAGAGGCAAACATCAAGGAGCTGCACTGGCTGTTCTACTATCGGATCGACGCGAAGCAGGCGGGGAAGTATCGAAAGCGCCGGGTCATCATCACCGGAACGGATTTCATCCCGCCGACGCCGGACCGGATCCCGGAGTTGATGGAGTCATTCATCGCCGGGTTATCGGAAGCCAGGGCGAAGAGTCACCCGGTAGAATTCGCCGCGATCCTCCACAAGGAGCTTGTGACCATTCACCCGTTCATCGACGGCAACGGACGGACGGCGCGGTTGATG
Organism: Deltaproteobacteria bacterium; assembly: GCA_026388415.1. NCBI lineage: Bacteria > Pseudomonadati > Myxococcota > Myxococcia > Deltaproteobacteria bacterium. The sequence goes on from JAPLJV010000044.1 coordinate 14,838, forward strand.
ATGAATCTTGCCTTGCTGCAGGTAGGCTACCCCGTGGCGATCATCCCCCCGGTATTGCGCCGGGACTACCTGGACACCCTGAACAAGATCCATAAGGGCGACGACAAGCCGTTCATCAACTTCATTATGGGGGTCTGCTATGAATCGGCAAAGGAATATCTGAGGCTTTTAGAAGGCTGAGAGACCAAGATTGAGGGGGATAGGGTATGGAGGACTATAGGGCTCACGCCAAAGCGTGACAAAAACAAACCCCGCGGGGAGGCGCGCCGGAGGTGACCGTCAGTCCTTCCCGTGGGGTTATTTGAGCAGACCAGGGAATAAATATGGAAAACCGCATAAGAGCACTTGAAAACAAATACGCTACGGCGATATTAAGGATAGAACGTCTTGAAAATATAGTCAATTCCCTGACGGGAATTCAGGAAGGCACTATTACCATGAGCGATTTTATCAAGGCCTGTGAGTGCGTACCGAAGGATAAGTTAACGATTCAGAAATATTGGGACCAGCGGTTAGGGCGGACATCTCCTGGAGGAAAGACGGGCAAGTGACCAGCTGCCCCCATGGGGGAGAGCAACGGCATTACCTCTGTCAATAACGAAGTGGAAACGGCGAGTGAAAGTTTCCTGCTGGGGCGAGTGTGAAAGCATCCGCCATTTTTTTATTTCCCCTTCTTGTTACCAGCAGGAGATAATATTCTCATATCTGATTTATTGATTATCTTCGTCATATCATGTATTTCATCAGCTAATTCATCTGAGATGATTTCAAATTCGAGTCCTCCATCGTCAGAGATTTTTGAAAGAGCCCGCCAATCCAATTCCGGTTCAAGAAGTTTTCCGTGAATAAATAACAGCTCCCCTATGTCCTCGTTAACAGTAACCAATTTTACGTGATCAGGTACTTCAAGCTCAAATTCAAATTCAACATTAAGAATCATCTTTTTCATTTTTCTTCCTTCCTTTCATGTGGTAGATTACAATTCCATTTAATAAATATTACAGGAAAAAGGCCAGAATAATTTTTATATGAAAATAGAGAAGGTTCTATAATTAGGGGCGTTTTTGGGGGCTTAACTAAATAATGAACTAATGAATATTAAGTAATTACAATATTATGGTTGCTCTATTTGATAGACGCACGGCAACGCAACAGATGGCTCGAAGTTAGTCAACCGGATCAGGCAGCGAAGGTATACCTCGTTCCTGCCGTATTAAGGATGAACTGGCTGGGCATCTCCTTCGAGAAGACTATTGTTGCTTCAAACCCCGTACAATGAGCCGGCACGATAAAATCGGGGTTGATGGCTTTGATATCGGCCACGGTCTTCTGGATAATTTCCGGTTTTGCATTTACGAGGTGGAAACCGCCCACGACCGCATGTACCTTCTCGATCCCCGCCATCTTCTGGACGTGCTTCACTGTGTTGACAATGCCCGCGTGAGCGCAGCCTGACAGCACGACGAGTCCCTTGCCTTTCAAGTTGAATGCCATTGCCTGCTCTCCGGGGGATGAATCTACGACCACGGCATCACCTCTCTTAACGAGAAGTACGGGTGGCGCTTTTTCGTACTCGGTCGCCCGGTCGATATTCCCTGTAAAGTAGCCTCCGGGAACCACTTCAGTCGGGCTCTTGACCTCTACGACCCGCACCAGGCCGAGCGCCTCTATGTCGGCCCTGTTTAACTGGCCGATATCCAACCTGTCCGTAGTGCCAGGCACCAGCGAGTATCTCCTCTCGAAGGCCTCCTCGCCCAAATACAGAGGCGCTCCCTGTTTTATCCTCGACCGGTTCAGGTTGAGCGTCTCGATCAGTGCCCCCCAATGGTCGAAGTGGCCATGGCTCAACCCGAATCCGACTGCCTTTCCCACGTCAATGCCGAGGACCTCCATATTCCGCTTCACGCCCTGCGCATCCAGGCCATAGTCAAACATGAACCCGCTTGTTCTACCGTTTGACACTGTTTCAATGAAGTAGGATAAGCCGTGCTCGGCGTGCATCCATTTTCCGGGTTGAGTACGGAACCTCCTGGTCACCGCCGCGTCAGGTCTCAGTGCGTCGTAGTAGTTGTCCGTAATAATGGTAATGACCACACAGTCCACTTCCGTCATCTTCACCGAACCAAGGCATTGCTTTTTCACGGTGGGGGGCCTCCTTGAGGACATCCATGCATCAGGAGTGCACCCCCATTTTCTCTACGCGGCACAAGATAATGATACATTCCCGCGTTGGCACCTATCTATGCTAAGTCAGGACCGACACTAATTAATACTGATACGCTGTCGGTATGTTCTTAGCCTTTTCCTGACCTTTCCAGTATTCGATACGTTCCTTTACGAAGCTTAACCAACTATCAATCTCCTCGGCCTTATAGCCCTTGGAGATCAAGTCTTTTTTGTAGTCGTCGATAACGGGCTGTGTAGCTTTTACCCATCTGGCACTTTCGGCATCGGAGATAGGTACAATCTGGCCACCCTGTTTTGTAAAGTACTCCCTGCCTTCAATATCTATGTTGTTCCACTCAACTGCCCACCGTTCGGTAAACTCTTTGGAAAATTCGTTAATGACCTTTTTAACATCGTCAGGAAGACTATCCCATTTTTGCTTATTCATGAGCACATAGAAGCAATAGGCGCTTCCTACCTTCCATGATGCAGTAACGTATTTTTGCACTTCACCTGTTTTAAAGCCCTTCAACGTTTCGAGGGGAAGCAATGCACCCTCAATAACACCCCTTTTTAGCGAATCGTAAAGGTCAGGTGTCTCAATAGGAATTGGTGTAGCCCCAAGGGCTTTCACTATATCCCCGAGCCTCCCTGTGCCTCTGAGTTTTAGTCCCTTAATGTCTTCCAGTGTTTTTGCAGGTTTATTGAGCGTCTGGATGACGTTTATAGGAGACGTGCTAAGCATGAGTACATGATACGCATCAAAATCTTTCGGTTTGAATTTGTTATAAAAGTCATTGGCCACATGGCCGGCTATCCAGGCACTCGGGTAACCGAGGGGCAGTTCCATGATCTCCATGACGGGAAAACGTCCCCTTGTATAAGACAAATTTGAGAGACCGATATCCGCAATACCGGCGGATACACCTGCGGCGATCTTGGGTGCCGAAAGAAGTGTGCCGCCGGCGTACTGGGTCAGCTCTACCTTGCCGGTGAGCTTTTTGCTCAGTTCGTCACAGAACTTGCCCATCATTACCGAATTCATGTGGGTGATTGGAAAATAATTCGCAAACTTGAGCTTTATCACGTCTGCTGCATAGGTCGAAGAATACGTTAAAAATAGAAGCGAAACGACAAATACCAATAATACTAACCTTCTCATAATACTACCCCCTTTTTGTTTATTGTGTATCTTTGGATTGTGACATATTGCCTGCCTTCGTTCAAGCCATATTTGCAAAACAGTTGTATATACACTTGATTTCCCATTCCTGCGTCCGCTTTCACTTGTAAAATACCGAGGGAAGCCAGAGGGCGAGCTGCGGAAAGACGAACAGAAGGCCCCAGACAGCAACGAGAGAGATCAGGAAAGGGGTCACCCCCTTGTATATCCGGCCGATAGGCTCCTTGGTGATATTCTTTACCACAAAGACACACACGGCCACGGGAGGAATAACCACACCGATCATAACAACAACTCCGATCAATATTCCAAACCAGATAGGATTGAAACCGAGCTTTAGTATCGTCGGGTAGAAGATAGGCGTAGCAAGAATCATGAATGCGAGGTCGTCAATGAAAGAGCCACCTAACAAATACACGAGACAGATCATCACCATGATAACATAACGGTTCAGAGGCAGCGCTCCCAACCAGTCTGCCGTGTTCTGGGGGATATTGGTCACGGCGATGAAATGGCCAAGTATTACAGAACCTATAATGAGCATGAGGATCATCCCGGCAGTACTGAGGGCTTCCGCGACTGATTTAACATACCCAATGAAAGTTATATTCCGCTTGACCATCACCAGAACAAGAACAGCAAATGTACCCATTGCCCCTGCCTCAGTAGGTGTGAAAAAACCCTCCATGATCCCTCCGGTGACCAGGAAAAAAACAAGGATGATCCAGCCAACCTCCGGTAACGAACGTATCCTTGCCTTCCACGTTGACCGCTCTGACATAGGGGCAATCTTTGGATTGATCTTTACCCAGCCATAAATAATGCCCATGAAAAAGAGGGCTATGATTAATCCGGGGATTATCCCTGCAAGGAAAAGCTGTCCTATAGACTGTTCAGTGAGAATGCCGTATACGATAAGAACAACGCTCGGGGGTATGATACAGCCGAGCGTTCCCACTGTTGCAACTATCCCTGTAGACAATCTTCTGTCATACCCATACCGGTCCATTTCCGGGATCGCGACGCTGGCAAATGTTGCAGCAGTTGCCGCTGCTGAACCGCAAATAGTCTTGAAAGCGGTGGCTCCGATAACGGTAGCCATTGCAAGACCACCGGGGATATGGCCAACAAACCTGTGCGCAGCATCATAAAGTCTTACTGCTATACCTGAGTTGAAGCCGATTTGACCCATCAGGATAAAGAGAGGGAAGACCGTGTACCCATAATTTGTTATGACGTCATATATGTCTCTTGCTACGAGTTGCATGGCCGGATGAAAACCGTTGAGGTAAGCAAAACCCCCAAACCCGACCAGCGCCATAGCAAAACCCAATTCGATGCCGGTTGCGAAAAGAAGTAGTAGCAGAGCAAGAGCCATAATGCCTACAGTGATCTCATTCATATTGACCCCTCCGGATTTTTACGATATCAAAAATGAACACAAAGCACTCAAGGCAACAACAGACTCCCACGCCGTAAGCGACCGGAAAGAAAGGTAGCTTTAGTGTGGACGAAACCTCGCCTGATGTATGAAACTCACTGCCGATCAAGAAGAGGTTATAACTTATGATAGCGAATAGAATGATGCAGAGAAGCCGCGTAAAGGTGTTCATTATGGCCCTATTCCTTTTGGAGAGCTTTTCCAATATAATGTCCATATTTACGTGCCTTCGGTCCAATGAGACATTGGGGATACTAAAACCAATAACAATCGCCAGCGATAATGCCACCATTTCGTAAGTACCCAGAATGGGGTGACCACCGGCTCGCATGAAAACATCGGCGACGGTCAAAAGCATCATCAAGGTAAGAGCCGTACCCGCAATGATATTAAGGACTTTAACCACCCTGACAAAAATGCCATATATCCTTTCCATTATCCCTCCTTATTCTGTTTTTTTATAAGGCACCGCTTTTTTCACGGTGGGAGCACATGAAGTAGGATTTTATTTGTCAATTGAATTTTGGCCACCGAATTGAATCATAATAAATGTTACCCAATGTGTGACTAAAAAGAGATCGTTGACTCATAATTAGGTGTTACCGAACACCGACTTCCGAAGGAGGGGAAATCATGAGTCCGCGATCCAAAAGAGAGTATACGGAAGCGGTCCATTTACGTTATAAAAATGCCAGCCGCCATTGATAATTGATAAGAACTTCCTTTTTCGTAGTGAGAGTATAGGGAGAACTTTTGGCTTGTCAAGGGATATTTTGCATCGCATTGCATCGAAAACCGGTGGCTGGCGATGCAGTTGGGTAAGGAAGGCGTATCGGTGGCCGCTCTTTTGAGAAATCAGCTTCCCCTTGGGGTCGAGTCACCCGGCAAGAGGGCATTATTGAACACAATTCAGACAGGTCTCTCCCGCACGACTCAAATTAGATTCGCCGAGAAAGCGGCATCATTTATAACGGATTGTAATCAAGCATTTTCATCGAGGTTGGCATTTTGCAAGAGCATTAACACCCCTCCATCATTGAGGGTCTGGTAATTCAAAAGTTGCTTCTTTAATGATCAATCACTGATGCTGTAAAATCTATAAAAGACTATTTAAACCATCATGGCGGGCAGAGAGCACAGATGGACCTGAAAACCTCCGTCGAGAGGTAGCGGTCGCCCCGATCAGGAAAGATCACGACGACGGTCGAGCCACGGGAAATGTCTCTCGCGACTTGGAGGGCGCCCCACATTGCTGCTCCAGAACTGATTCCACAAAACAGCCCTTCGCGAAGGGAAAGATCCCGCGTCGTATTAAAAGCTTCCTCATCCGCACAACTGATGATGCAGTCCAGCTTTGAGGGGTCATAAATCTTCGGGACGATTGCTTCCTTCATGTTCTTGAGGCCCTGAAGGCGATGGTTGAGTGTCGGTTCGATGCCGACTATCTTTACCGAGGGTTTCTTTTCCTTAAGAAACAGTGAACAACCCATTAGGGTGCCCGTAGTTCCCATACCAGCGACGAAGAAATCGATCTCACCGGATGTCTGCTGCAGGACCTCAGGCCCGGTCGTATGGTAATGCGCCAGATAGCTTTGGGGATTATCAAACTGGTTAGGCATGAAGTACCGGTCGCCTTCGTATTCCATGATGTGATGGGCCCGTCTTATGGCGCCATCAGTACGTTCACTGCCTGGGGTCAGCTCCAATTCGGCTCCCAGCGCCTGTAAAACGGTCCGGCGTTCCTCACTCACGCAGGTGGGCATGGTGAGTTTGATTTTTAAACCCATCGCCGCCGCAATCATGGCCATTCCTATGCCTGTGTTCCCGGAAGTTGCTTCCAGTATCGTTTTTCCAGGGACCAGTTTTCCCGAATCTATGGCTTCCTTGATCATGAAATAGGCAGGGCGATCTTTGATGGAACCGCCAGGGTTGGAACCTTCCAGTTTTGCCATGATCCGTATGCCAGTTTTTTTAGAGTCCCAGAGATGCTTGATCTCTACCAGAGGGGTGTTTCCGATGGCATCCACTACGCTCATACCGTGTCTCCTTTATCCTTGCGGAGGATCGCTTCATTTTTGCAGTTTAAATCAGATTTTCTTACCCCTATATAGGGTATTGCTTCTCAGCGTGGAAATACACGAGAAAAGTATTATGTGTCAATTGAATTTTTGTCGCAATAATATGGGGCGTATCAGCATACAATTGATCCCGAAACAAATGAGTCACCTTTGAGGTCGAGTATGAAGCTCTGTATTTGAGAGCTTTTATTTGCCCCCAGACCAAAGTGCCTCTCCCAGTCCCGACTTCCGGTCTATTCTCCGTGAAACGGCAGTAACAAATATTCCCTCGTTTCCCCAGATATCAACTTTATTTTTCGCCCGAGTGATGCCGGTATAGATCAGCTCCCGCGTCAGGACTGCGGCATCATTGCCGGGAAGCAGCAGATGGACCCGGTCAAACTCGGAACCCTGACTTTTGTGAATCGTCATGGCATAGACCGTTTCGTGGGCCGGAAGGCGGACCGGTGCAACGTTACGGATCCCCCCGTCAGGGGCAGGGAAAAATACCCGGGGGTTGCCGCCTCCCTCCAGGTCGGGGAAGACGATCCCGACGTCGCCATTGAACAGTTTCAGATTATAGTCATTGATCGTGATAAGCACGGGTCGGCCCCGGTACCAGCGTTGTTGGGGATCAATGAGTCCTTTTGCCGCCAGGATTTCCTCGATGAGGGTGTTCATGCCGGCCACCCCGTAGGGTCCCTGATTCAGGGCGCAGAGAACCCGGAAGGAGTTGAAATATTTGAGAGCCTCCGCGACCGTTCCTGCCGCGAGATAGGCGCTGTACCCTTCAACCACGGAATTTGTTATGGCCTTTTTGAGGCCATCTGGTTTCGGCACGTTTCGCCAGGCAATATCCGGAAAGGCGTCACCTTTGAGGATGGCCAGAGCGTCCGCACTTTTCCCGGCATTTACCGCCCTTCCTGCAGCCCCGATGCCGCTATCGTCTGGGAAACGGTAATTCTTCTTCAGGATAACCAAAGAGTCGGTAAGCGGAGGCGATACCTGACCGGGCGGTGCGGTCGGAATCCTCGCGCCGGACACTTCGGCAAAGAGATCGCCGAACTCGGGCGAAAATATCTCCTGTTGACCGCCGCCACACATATCGCCGAGGACTGCCCCCGCTTCTACCGAGGAAAGTTGATCCCTGTCTCCCAGAATAATAAGCCCGGCATCAGGCTTGAGCGCCGCTGCCATCTTGGCCATCAGCGGCAGCGCGATCATGGAGGCCTCATCAATGATGACCACATCGTAAGGCAGAAGATTTTCATCGGAATAGCGGAAGTGCACTGAACCGGCAATGGGGCCAAGGAGGCGATGGATGGTTGAGACCTCATTAGGGATAAGCGCTTTAACGGAATCCGCACAGTCAAGCGCATCTTTCATTGAGCTAACCGCCTCCCTGAGCCGCGCCGCCGACTTGCCGGTAGGGGCTGCCAGGGCGACCCGCAGGGATTCACCGTTGGCTTGCTCCAAAAGGAGAGCAAGTATCTTGACAACAGTTGAGGTTTTGCCCGTTCCCGGTCCGCCGGATATAATGCAGATCTTTTTCCGCAATGCGGCCAAGGCCGCCACCCTTTGCCAATCAGCGTCTTTTCCGGCAACACCGGGGAAAAGCCTGTCCAACCCCTGGGCGAATAGCGCCTTGTCAATCATGTCACAGCTAAGGGCGGCCTTCTGCAGGATGACCTGCGCGAGGTCTCTTTCATACTTCCAGTAGCGGTAGAGGTAGAGTCGGCCATCCGTGTCGAGGACCAGAGGCCGGAAGTCCCCCGGGGAGCCGACTACCGGAGTCTCCAGAAGAGCATTATGCAGGTTCTTGAACTCGGGAACGCTGAACTCCTCCCCGTCAATCCGGATGTCCCTGCCGGCAATATCCGCCAGGTTCAGGCAGATGTTGCCATTCCCCACCGAGTTGCTCAACAGTGAGACAGCAATCTTGAGGGCCGAGGATGCTCCTCCCGATTCTTTTAGGATGAAGTCGGCAAAATGCCGGTCAATTGAGTTCAGTTCGAATACCAACGTCACGGCATTATCCTCCGTCCTGAATCAGGCTTTTCGTCAATGCGTCAATCATTTCCACGGGCGGCATGTCCCGGAAATAACCGAATTCTTCACCCTTCCCGGCGCTCACGCCGCGCAGGAAAATATAGATCACCCCGCCAAAGTGGGTTGCGTAATCATAGCCCTTCGCGCGGAGGGACAGGTACCTGTTGAGCGCCACCGTGTAGAGCAGGTATTGGAGCGGGTAGAGATTGCGCTCCATCGCCGTTTTGAGGGCTTCCCGTCCATAGTCCTCCACCCGGTAGCCCAGATGATTCGATTTCCAGTCCACAAGATAGTACTTGCCGCCCTGCTCAAAAACCATGTCCATGAAGCCCCTGACCATGCCCCGCACCGGCTTGAACTTCAGGGACGCACAAACCCTGGTAATGTCGGCGGCCTTGTAGAGTACCCCCCATTTGCTGAGACAGGCACTCATCAGATCGGAGGTGATAAACCTGAGCGGGAAATAAAATTCCAGCTCCGTAATCCAGCTTCCCTGTTTGATGCCGGCCAGATTGAAGGACCCCTCCGCTGCTGCCAGCGGGGCGGTTATGACCGCGTTGATCGTATTGCAGACATGAGGTTGCCACTCCTTGCCGTAGCCATACTTCACCAGTCCCTTCTCCACCAGGGCACTTACTGCCTCGGGAGAGCTATTGGCAAAGTCGAGCCCCTCAAAGATTTCGTGAAAAAATATACCGGCCTGCGCCCCCCGGGGGAAGGTAAAGATGCTTATCTCCTCTGGATCTTCGGCATCAAGCGGTCCTGACGCTTTATTCCCGGTAGCTGTTATCTCATCCCGGTCCGGAAGCTCGCTTGCTGCCGCCTCGTGGGCCGCAAAAGAGGTGTAACTGGCGATACGCCAGTCACTGCTGATGACCCCGGAAAATTTATGGCTGGCAATCGGCTTCCCGTCATCCCGGCGCGGGAGATATGGAGTAACAGAGCCTGAAGCGGGTACCGGGACGACAGCGATTGCCCCCCCTCCCTTTTCCTGAAGGGACTGCAACTGATCCTGCATTGCTTCTGCGGTGAGCACACGTACCTCGTCTGCCAGCAGGCTTACGGGGTTATCGGATATTCTGGTTTCGGCGGTGGCGTGGAAAAGATAAGCGAGGGAGGAAGTTTCCGGCCGGTTTTTTGGGCTTTTGCCGGTAATTTTACCCGCAAGCAGGTAACACCGGTATTTTGCCCGGGTGAGAGCAACGTAAAGGAGACGCAGATTCTCAGCAAGCATTTCCTTGCGCGCCACTATCCGGTTATTGTCATACGCGGGGGAGCCAAAGTCCTTAACCAGGGTAAAACCGTCATGGAAGCTGATCGCTTCGTCATTGTCCATGAGGCCGCCCCAAAGGAAGGGGCAAAAAACGATTGGATACTCAAGCCCCTTGCTGACATGAACGGTAACGATCTTAATCGCTTTTTCGTCGGTTTCCAGACGGATCTGGTATTCTTCGGCTTCATCTTCGGCGCTGACCCGTTCGCTAAACCAGGTGACGAGCCCCTCGATACCCGGCTTTTGCTCGTGTGCCTTGTGGTGGATGAGCTCAAAACAGTGCAGCAGGTTGGTCAGCCGACGTTCCCCATCGGGAAACCGGAGGAGCCGGCCCCGTATCCCTTCCTTAGCCAGCAGAGATTGAGCCATGACCATAAAGCCCCGATCGGTCCAGACCTGGTGATACGCGCGAAAGGTCTCCAAACAATCCTCCCAGGCCAGCTCGTCGCCGCTTGGGGTCACGCGGCCTGCAATTTCATCGTCGAGGAGAAGGGCGATATCATCCCCCGACCTGCCAAGGATGTCGGTTACCAGGGCCGCCCGGACCTTGGGCTCACTTCCGGGGTTGGCGAAGGCAATAAGCAGCGTGCAGACCTCCCGCGCCTCGTCAGTGGCAAAAATACTCATATCACTCTGTACGACGCTCGGAATGCCCAGATTTCTCAGGGCTTCCTGAATATAACCGGCCTGCCGGTGACTGCGGACGATAACCGCAATATCTCCGGGAAAGAGAGGATGGCCATCAATCATGGTCTTTCTCTCTGCACCCTCCTGAAGCAGGCGGACGATTTCTCCGGCTATTGCCGGAGGGATGAGTTCATTCGCCTGAGTTACATTAACCGGTCCTCCACCTTCAGCCGGCGGCATATACCATACCTGGAGGGGTGCCGTTTCACCAAAAACGCGCGCTACTTCTTTTCCAGACTTATCCTTGCCCGGTGTGACCGGGTGATAGGATATCCAGTCGTACACAAAGGGGTTGGTTGCGCCGGTAAAGAGCGTGTTGAAGGCGGCCAGGAGAAGGGGCGAAGATCGCCAATTACCCGTTAGGGTGAAGAGTTTATCTTCCGTCACATCTTCCGCAGCTTCCTTATAGGCAAAGATATCGGCCCCCCGGAAGCTGTAGATCGCCTGTTTCGGGTCGCCGATCAGAAAAAGCGGGCTGTCCGTGGCGGCGTAAATCTTCCGGAAGATGTCGTACTGGACAGGGTCGGTATCTTGAAATTCGTCTATGAGAGCTGCCCGGTATTTTATGGGGACACCTTGCAAAAAAAGGTGTCCCCTGCTGCCGGCGAAGGCCATACCGCTGTCTCCGTAAAGCGCCTGATACAGGTCATTGAGAAGGTCATCGAAAAAGCGGATGTTTTTCTCCCGCTTCAGGATTGGCAGGCGCTCCCTGCAAAACACCACAAGTTCCCATTGCAGGGCGAGGAAGCGCTCCTCTACGCTTTTCTGTAGTTCTTCGCAACTGTCAAAGAAGGGATGAACAGGCGCTATCCCCTTGGGCTTCTTCCCCTTGGCAATGCCGGATGTGGTTAATTTGCTGAAACCCGGAAAAAGATCGAAGGGATTATTGCCGGCGAGACAAGAGTCCATCCCCGTAAATAGTTCGGACAGCAGGTCAGGCCGATAATTTTCCGCTGACCTGCTGAGGCCCTTGTCGTTCCTGATTATCTCTTCGATCTCCTGTTTACTCTCCCGCCACCCGTTCCTCGTTTTTTCATAGGCAGTACGGCATCTCTCTTCGATGGCCGCAATTTCGTCAGCAGTAAACGACGGTCTTACTTCCAGTTTCGGGTTGGATAGCATTCCCTTGAGGAAAGCCATGAACGTTGCGGGAGAGTGACCTTGACGCAGGGTATAGCCGAGGAGAGGCGACGGTTCGGTAAAAAATCTCATCCTCCAGAAATCATCCACGATTTCCTGGAGCAATTCTGTCTGGTCGGTAATCAGTTCCGTGTCATAAAGTGAACCGCTCTCAAAGGCATTTTCCTTGAGGACACGCAGGCAGAAACCGTGGATGGTAAAGATCGAGGCCGTATCAAAAGCATTCAGCGCCCGCTCAAGCTTTTCGCGGGACTTTATCCGGCCGGTGCCTTTCCCGTTAATGTTATCAGCTAAACCAGCGAGAAACGCGTCTTTCGTTTCGTCGCCGTCCATGACCATAATAGCCTTCCGAATCTGGCTGCGGATCCTCCGGCGCAGCTCTTTTGTCGCTGCCTCGGTGTAAGTCACCACGAGGATCTGTTCCGGAGTAAGATCTTTCTCTATCAGAAGTCGCAGGTAGAGGCAGGCGATGGCATAGGTTTTTCCGGTGCCGGCGCTGGCCTCGATCAGATTCATCCCCGCGAGTTCAATGTGCAAATGATCCAGTTCAATCATACTTTCCCTTATTCCAGGTGTTGGAGCATTGGTTCCAGCAATGCGTGGGCAATACGTTCGAATTCGGCATTAAACGGATCTACATGGCCAAAGCAGAGCCGGAAATAGGGGTCCCTGCCCTCTCCGGGTATGTCGTTATAGCCGTCTTCCCATTTCCCCCGCGCCCGCCCCAGATTCCATTCCTGCTTTTCCGCGTACGCCATGGCCGAAGCGGGGAAAAACCGGAGTGGGGTCATCAATCCCTGCCAGTAAATATCGAGGAAAATCTGCAGGATGGCGGCGGCATCTTCCACGGGATTGAACGTATTTGTGCCGTTGGTCATGATCAGCAATGTTTCCCGGGGGTATGCTTCCTTTCGCGCCGCATTGAGGACGAGGTGCACTATCCAGGCGCGAAGTTGGTCTTTCGCCTTCAGTTTTGCACAACGATAGCGAATCATCCGCTCCGGCCAGATTCCATCCAGCCGTCCGGTCAATCTGAATCCTGCCAGATCGAGTTCGAAATCGAGAGGCGCTAACGGGATTTTATCGCCGACTTTGTCTCGCACTACCTGGGCAAACGCTTCAACGTCACCGACTAAGGTTTCGAAAACCATCTCACCGTGCCTGGCAGGCGGGATGATCCCGCGACAACGGGCAACGGAGAGGTAATCATGAGCATCGCCGCCCTGAAGCACAATTTCCAGGAGATCCTTTTTCAGGTTATAAGCGTCCAGGCCATCCACTGCGAATGGTTCCCGTTCTTCCAGCGGGGCGACGACATCCTCAAGGCGAATTCCCAGCCTGTTCTCCAGGAAGAATTTAGCCGGGTTGTCGAAAAACCGCAGGAGCTTTATCAGCGGAATGTCCTTCCACTCGTCGGCAGGGGCGGCAAGGGGTTTTGCCAGAAACTCGGCAGCAGGGGACGCCCTGCAAAAAAAAGTGCCCCCTGCTGCCTGGAGCGCTGCACAGTTTTCGGCCGAATAGCTGAATAACGGCGAGTCTTCGGAAAAATAGTCCCGGCTGAAGGCTTGGAGGCGGTGTCGCGTAACGAGATGCCCTTCGATTGTATCGTCCTTCCCCGCGTTAAATCCCCGGTCAATGACATCAAGGAGTTCGCTCACCAGCACCGAGGGCGGGATCTCGCTGTTATCCTTGATGCTCTGGCCGATATAGCTTATGTACAGACAGTCGCGAGCCGAAAGAATGGACTCAAGAAAGAGGTAGCGGTCCTCATCGCGTAAGGAACGGTCACCGCGCCGGGGATTCCGGGCAATCAGGTCAAACCCAGGGGCGAAGTTCTGCCGGGGGAAACCGCCATCGTTCATCCCAATAAGCGTAACGACCCGGAAAGGAATACTTCGCATGGGGAGCATGGCGCAGAACGTGACGCCGCCGGTGATGAAACCAAGCCCCTTTTCTTCCTGGTCCAGACGTGCGGTGAGCCACGCCCGAATGACGCCAAGTTCCACCTTCGAGTCGAAACCGGACTGCTCCGCCAATTCACCGATGTTTGCCACCACGCCGGCGACTGTTGCCAGTTCACGGGCCATGTCTTCGTCAGCAGTGATAAAGTCTGCCAAAAGGTTGCCGCACTGATCCTGCCACTCGGCGAGGGTGCGGGGCTTTATCAGACTATCTGCTATATCCGCAACTTTGTTGATAAAATCCACAAGTTTGCCGAGGGCTTGGGCACTGGAACCTTCTATCTCATCGTAAGGGAGCTTGCCGTTGAACAGACGCCCATTTTCGTCGGGCATGGCATAGCCCAGGAGGAGACGATCAAGCCCGGCCCGCCAGGAGTTTTCGCGATAGCCGGGAAGCCCCAGGCGGATTCGACTCTGCTCGTCTATCCCCCATCGTACCCACGTATCCTCGATCCAGCCGCGGATGATTGCGAGCTCTTCATTGTTCAAGTCGAAACGCCTTCTGACCGGAGTTACTTCAAGGATGTCGAACAACTGGATGACGGTGAGCCGGCTGCCGGGAAGCCCCAGAATCTTAAGCAGCACCGCAGCGATCTGCCCCTCGCTCTTCAGACGCCGATCAGCAATGGAGTAAGGGATTTTCAGAGAGGCATCCTGACACCCGTCGAAGACCGACGAGATATACGGTGCATAGGTTTCAATGTCGGGGGTCATCACGACGATATCCCGCGGCACGAGGCCTTCTACACGTCCCAGGAGGGCAAGGATGTTGTCGTAGAGAATCTCTATTTCGCGCATCGGGCTGTGGCAGGAATGAATCTGGATTGACCGGTCATGCTGATCAATCAGACGTTTTTCCGTCATCTTCCCAGGATCGGAGAGGTTGAGAATATCACGTTGTATATTTTGCAGAAGCAAAGCCCCGCCAGGATCTTCGTAGAGATCTTCCTGGACGGCAGCCACATCGCCGATCTCAATGACCATGTCGGAAAAGTCACGGCCCAGCCTGCCGAGAGACGCCAGGAGTGGATGCCCTTCGATCCGCAATGCGCCAGCCTCATCTGTCAACCGCGCCTTTGCCTGCCTGGAGATGATGTCGGCCCAATATTCGCGGGTGGGGCTTAGAAGGAAAAGGTTGACATCCGTGATCCGGGCGATCGTTGCCAGGATTTCCATATGGTACTTCGGCAAATAGGAGATGCCGAATACCGCGATCCTTTCCGGTATCCCGCTCTCAACCGGCTTGCCCGTCATCATCCGACGGGAAAATTCATCCTTGAGTCGCCCTCGGTGGTATCCTTTACTGCCGGTCACCAGAGCCCGCCAGAGGACCGCCTGCCACTCGCCATTTTTGCCGGTGTCTTCGGCTGCTTCCCATTCCATCATCATCTCCGGACGGAACAGGGTGTACTGGTCGAAGGTGTCGGCAATACGTTCCGCGAGCTGAAAAAGTTTGAGCCCGTTTTTGTCCCCAACGAGATAATGCTGCAATGGGGCAAATTCCTCACGGTCCAGGAATCCAGGCAGAAGCCCCATAATCTTCCACGTAAAAACTTCCGGAGCAAAGGAGGATGCATCATCGGGAACATCCGGAAGCACCAGGCTAAACAGCCGCCATACCATGGAGTTCGGAAACGGATAGCTGCAGTTGGCCCAGACACCGAAATGCTTTGCCAGCTCCATCGCGACCCAGCGCTGCATCCCCTTGCTCTGTACGACAATCACTTCCGGCGCCAGGGGAGCGGTAAGGGGCTCCCTGAGCACGTGGGCAAGGGCCTCAACCAGATTTTCCATCCGGTTGCTGGTGTAGATATTGAGTGGCATGGATCCTTTCTTGTTCCCGATCTTCTCTTGTTATATCAAGGTCTGCACCCTATAAACTATACCCGCATACCTTTGAAAAATATCTTTTCCATAGAGAATGGCGATCCATCCATTTTTTTAATTAGTTCTTGCCCAGGAGCTAATTGCAAAACGTTTTGCCATCCCCGGGTGCTTCTATCGGGTATATGGTTTTTTTGTGGATGTAAACCTGCCTCTATGCTTATGGTCAACAATCAAAAGTGTCCCTTAATCAGTATTGTTTATTGAATTCGGTAAGCGAAGGGGATGCATTTTTGTTATAGCTGACACTGAACAAACAATTTGCGGCCTCAGTTGGCGCGGGTCTGCCTATAATACCATTGCATCTGCCCTGTGCTGCTGTCTTCATCAACATTATCCACGGCGATCAGCTTCTCGCCTCGTGCCGGCTGCAAAACCTCTTTGAGTTTCCATACCTCATCCAGCCGGCCAAATGTCCAATATTCCTCGAAAGGGGTTACGTATTGTTGCTCACTCAATATCTGGCTCCCCTTGTGGACGATTTTCTGGGCATGGGCGCTGATGCGCACAGAGAACTCATCTTTGGCAGGGTCGGTGAAATTCCTGACCAGGATTAGTTCCGCCTTGCGCACACAAAGATTCCGGTACTCCACATTCGTTCCTTCCATCTGCCATTGCAAGATCTGCTTGCGAAGACTTGCTGCCACCTCCGGGAACAGGTCTGCTTCGGGCGCCTGCGCCGGATCGCAGGACTCGCGGGCCAGAAACACGCTTAAGAATACCTGACGCGCCAGTTCGATCATCTGCTGACGATTCCAGAGTTTGTCCGTCCGGACAAGGAAGTTTAACATGCGATCGATGCGCGTTGCCTTTTCTTCAGTTCCCTTCTCCAACCACGGCCCCGCCTTCCCCTCTTTACCGGCCATCTCGCTATAGATTCCCTGGAGAGTCTGATCGGTCAACATCTCGACGAAATTCTCGTCCTTGAGGACATCAGATTCGCCCGCCTGTTCGATCTCGCGGAGCAACCAGCCATCGCTCGATCGTTGGAATGTCCAGAACTCCTGAAATTTTGCCGAGACTCCATCCCCCCGCAAGAATTTATTCGTACGGTCGTCAACATAGTAATCTCGCGCGGAAGCGGTGATGAGTGCAGTGAATTCGCGCTGATCTGGCCTTTCTGTGTAGCGGATGTTGACAATGTCCACCTGTTCCACTTTAAGGCCCTCTATCCGGTTTATCTCATGATTCCTCGCCAATCCCCCAAGCTGTGACTTGTGTTGCCCGAACAGAGCGCGCACGAGAAGGGATTCCATCGGGCCGTAGTCGCGCTTTTCCCAGCATTCTTGTAGCTTGCGGAATGTCGCTTCGGCCAATGCCCGCAATTCACTCTTTGATACTGAGGAATCTTGCCTGCTGAGGAACTCCAGCAGTTTTTCAGTTTTCATTGCCTTTTTTACCACCACCGAGGGACTGTACGTATAGTCAAGGTTGCCTTGGCCTTTATCATTGATGGTCACAAGTTTAAATTTTACCGCCAGGATTAGCACGATCACAAGAAGCAGGATGACGAAGATAAATACCCCAAAAGATGACTCGGATTGGCCGCTGCGGCCGCTGCTGCCGCTGCTGGAACTCGATCTGAATCCTCCCCCTTTGTTATGGGTCAAAAAGCCTTCCGCGAGAAAAGTATGCGGCCCGCCTACACTGAGATTAAAGACCACTTGTCCACGTGCAACAGTTGATGTCTTAACGACTCTGGTTGGGCTTAAAGCGCCATTCACCCATGTAAGCACCTTATCCCCGTTCTGAAGTCTGCCAGCCTCAATAAAAGTCCCGTCGAGCAGCCCGACCGGATGGTCTGAAGTGGTCCGCAGCACCCCTCCCTCCGTCTCGACTGAAAAAATATCGGCGCGAGTTGCGAAAAGTTTTTCCACCTCAGCGTGAATGATCTGTCCGTCCGGACCAACCGTCTGCACTTCATCGCCTGCCGAAAGTATCTCGATGGAGATTTCACCTGAGGGCGTGCGGATCCTGGTTCCTGCGGGAAAGCAGCCGCCGCCTTTGTTGTGGACCGCAAGGCCGCCCGCAATAAATGTGTTCGGATAATCGGTCTGAAGGTTGAAAACGGGGACGCTTTCACGAACCTTCTCCAACGATACAATCGGTTGTTCCAAAAAGGAACGCCCATCCCAGGCGAAAATATTGTCGCCCACCTTGAGGACCTCAAGCGTCTTGAACGTGCCGCGTCCGACATAGAATGGATGCTCTGCGGTGACCCTGATGGTTTGACGATCGGTCCTGAGGATGATGTACTCATCCACCCGGTGACGAATGATGTCCTTGACTCTTGTTGAAACCGTGCGACCTTCCGGTGAATAGGCCAACAATTCATCCCCGGGCCGGACGGCGCTGATGGGCATTTCACTGCCATCGGATCTCATCACCGGGCTTTCGGGAAGAAAGCATCCTTTGTTGTGCACCACGACGTCGGCTGAAATATAAGTCCCGCCCGGAAAGACCAGCAAATTATAAGCAGGCAGATTCGCCCGGGACGATTGGATAGACCGGACAGGAACAGAATAGGCATTTCCTTGATTTACAAGGTAAATCATGTCGCCTATATTAAGCTGGCGGGCAACGCGGTACTCTCCTGGACCAACCATCATCGGGTGCTCCGAGGTGACGGTCACCGTCGTATTCCCGGCAGAGATTTCCAAATAACGATCCGCTGAGATTTCGGTTAGCGCCCTTACCGTTCCAACATGGATTTTGTTACCTGAAAAGCTCCAGACTCGGTCACCAACATGAAGTTTCTCAATGGCGACGACGCCCGAGGGTGTCTGAACCGGGGTACCCTTTACGAGGCAGCCTCCGCCACCTCGCGCCCATACAGGAGAAGAAGCAAGAAAAAATAAGAGAAGTATCGCCTTTAAAACAATTCCTCTATTCATTGGCTCTTCCGTTCGTTTTTGATTACTATGACGCGCCAGAGACCCCAACCAGCTCAGTTTGGATCTGCTTAAAGAGGCTTCTGTTTAACGAAGTCAAACTAGTGCAGTGCGGCTATGATACCGCCCAATACAGCAGCAGCCACAACAATGCTCAACCCAAGGATGCAGGCGCCCACCACCCTGCCGAAATATTCCGCCACAGCCACATTTCCGCGGACGATCTCCTTCTCTTCGTCAATGTTCGGCGTCAATCGGTCCATCAGCTTTGGCACGATGGCCGAAGCCAGCAGCACCAGAGCCATGCCGACCAAGCCACCAACCAGAGAAAAGATCATAGACCATCCAATGTTGCTCAATGTCGCTACCATACAGCCCCCTTTCTCATACTGGACAAAACGCTTCCGCCGCCGTGACCTTCAGCATGGATTGATTAAAACTTAACTTGTGGAACCGCACGTTCCTCGGCGCTTTCCATGTAGAAGAAAGCCTCCGTCTGGAAGTTGAACATATTAGCAATCAAGTTGCCTGGGAACATCTCCACCCGGTTTTTGTATCGCATGGCTGCATCGTTGTAATACTGACGGGAGAAAGCGATCTTGTTCTCCGTTGATGTAAGCTCCTCCTGCAGTGCAATGAAGTTCTGGTTGGCTTTCAGATCCGGGTAGGCCTCAGCCAGTGCGAAGAGAGATCGCAAGGACTGGGTCAATGCGTTTTCGATCTTTGACTTCTCTTCGACACTTCCCTTAAACGCTGCCGCCTGCTGGCGGGCCCTGACTACCTCATCGAGGGTTTGCCGTTCGTGGGCGGCATAGCCCTTGACGGACTCGATCAGGTTGGAAATCAGGTCATGACGCCGCTTAAGCTGTACATCAATGGCGCTCCAGGCATTTTTGACCTCATTCCGGGCGCCAACGAGACTGTTGTAGAGGATCATGGCAAGAATGCCCAAAACGACGAAACCAACGATCATTATTATGAAAATCATCATGCCTCCTTTCAATCGAGCAGAGCAGTACCTAACGATGCTACGGGTTGAGTTTTGTTTTCTCCGTTTGTCGCTTGCTTCCCGACGGTGCCACTGACTTCTACAGATTACCGTTCGAAATGTTGTATGGGCTCGATAAATCAAAAAAATGACGGTACGGGAAGGAGCTCTCAAGCCCGATCATCACCCGAAAATGCTATCTTTCATCTGTAGCTCAATAATATACCTTGATTAAAAAAATGGCAACTTGTATTTGGACACTTGCATTTGGACGGAACAGGTGTTGGTTCATGGAAACAAGACATACGCCAGAACTGGTCACCACCTTGATAACCATTGATTCCTGATCGAAGAAATGGCTGCCCTTTCTGTGTGGTTAAAGGCGAATTGTAGGCACAGTGCCTACAATCGGAATTGACCTGATTTATTAAGTTGTTGCGGCTTCAGGACACGATCGGTAAAGTTGTCTGAATAGCTGTCTGAATAGCTTGAATAAGAGAGTATTTTGCTGTATATCATTGCGAGTGAGAGGGCGTAAATATCATGTATGAACAAGGAGTCATAAGGCCGCCCAGCGAGGCGTCGAGCCTGCTGGTCAGAGTTACCAGAAATTGCCCGTGGAATAAGTGCGTTTTCTGTCCGGCGTACAAAGGGACCAAGTTTTCACTAAGGACAGTGGTGGAAGTCAAAAAAGATTTAGACATTATGGCGCAGGAGTATCAAGGTTATCCTGTCCGGACGGCCTTTTTACAGGACGGGGACACCCTCGTATTAAAAACGGAAGATGTCTTGGAAATCTTGCGCTACATCAAACAAAAATTCCCCGCCATGGAACGGGTAACATCCTATGCCAGGGCGACAACGCTCAGGAAAAAGAGCGTAGCAGAGCTGAAACAATTAAAAGACGCCGGATTAACAAGGATACATGTCGGCATGGAAAGCGGCTCGGAAAAAGTACTGAAATTGATCAATAAAGGAATAACGCCGGAAGATATTGTCGCAGGCGGCAAACATGTTAAAGAAGCCGGCATTGAACTCTCCGAATATATCATGCCCGGCCTCGGCGGCCGTACTTTAAGTGAAGAACATGCCTTGGAAACGGCAAGGTTATTGAATATGATTGAACCGGATTTCATCAGGGTGCGCACCTTCGCCATGCATCCCAGGTCTCCCATGCAGAAGATGGTTGAAAATGGGACTTTTGTTCCGATGACCGACGAGGAGATTGTGACCGAGATCAGGCTGCTGGTGGAAAATCTCAGCGAAATGCCCGCCTATTTCTCCTGTGGCGATTTCAGCTTGAATCTTTTGATGTATGTGGATGGGTATCTCAATGCCAATAAGGCAAAAATGTTGAGTGATCTCGATTACTATCTGTCTCTTACCAAGGAGCAGAAACAGGCATACTCACTGCTGAGGCGGGGTTCCCACATAAATCATCCTGCCGATGTGGTCCGTGATGAAGAGTTGATGAAAAGGGTTCGTCCCGAAATTGAGAAAAGGGAGAAAAGCGGCCCGGATGGGTTTAATCAATACATAAGTTATCTGATGACCTATCAGCTCCCCCAGCCACAGACGGATGACTGGCAGTGAAACCTGTATATCGGGCGAAAAGAATCAGCGCCCCAGTGTGAGGCTTTTGTAAGACCATGAAAAAATCGCTGACCGACGACAAGACCGAGATAGACATCTTCAAGGCCTGGTGCAAGTCCTGCGGCATCTGTGTGGCCTTTTGTCCCTCCGGCGCTTTGGCTATTGATGACGCAGGGGCGCCCTTTGTGAAGGACGCTCAAAAGTGCGTCCGTTGCGGTCAGTGTGAGCTGCGCTGCCCCGATTTTGCCATCAGTGTATCGCCTCCGCGGGAACCAGGCAAGGGAGATAAGGTGCAATGAAAAAACGAAATCCTCAGGAATACCTGCTGCAGGGCAACGAAGCCATTGTCGAGGGCGCCCTCCGGGCCGGCTGCCGCTTTTTTGCCGGCTATCCTATCACTCCGGCCACGGACATTGCCGAACTGCTTTCCGTCCGGCTCCCCCTCGTTGATGGGACCTTCATTCAGATGGAAGATGAAATCGCCAGCTTGGGCGCCGTTATCGGGGCATCGCTCGCCGGCCTCAAATCCATGACCGCCACCAGCGGCCCCGGCTTTTCATTGATGCAGGAGCATTTAGGATTTGCCATGATGACGGAAATCCCCTGTGTCGTAGTCAACGTCATGCGGGGGGGGCCAAGCACGGGCCTCCCCACCTCACCCTCGCAGGGCGATGTCATGCAGGCGCGCTGGGGCGTCCACGGCGACCATCCGAGCATCGTCCTGTGCCCCTCAACGGTACGGGAATGTTATGATCTGACCATCCGCGCGTTCAACCTCTCGGAAAAATACCGCAATCCTGTGATCCTGCTGCTGGATGAGGCCGTTGCCCACATGCGGGAGAAGATGACGCTCTCCGCCCGGGAAGACATCGAGATATGCGATCGTCCGAGGCCGACGGTCCCCCCGGAGTGGTATATCCCCTACGAGGATACGCCCAGGGGAATACCGGCCATGGCGGATTTCGGCAGCGGGTACCGTTACCATGTAACCGGTCTTGCCCATGATGTACGGGGCTTCCCAACCTCGCGCCCCGATGAGGACGGTCCCCTGATTATGCGTCTCCTCCGGAAGATCAGCCAGAATCTGGGGGATATCCAGACAGCAGAACTCTTCGCCACGGAGGATGCCGAGATTACTGTTGTGGCCTATGGCTGTGTGGCTCGTTCCGCGAAGCGGGCGGTGCGGGAAGCGCGGGCGATGGGCATCAAGGCCGGGCTGCTCCGCCCCATCACCATCTGGCCGTTTGTGAGGTCTTCGCTTACGGAAGTGCTGAAGACTTCACGCATATTGGTCGTTCCGGAGATGAATATGGGGCAGCTCTCCCGCGAGGTGAAACGCGTCAACCCCGGAGTGGCGAAGGTGTTCACCCTGAACAAGGTGGATGGAACGATTATCACCTCCGAAGAAATTCTCCGGAAGATCAAGGAGGTAGCGTGATGCCGGAATTCACCAAGCTGATCCATAAGTACCTGCGCCACGACAAGAAATTCCCCCACGTATGGTGCCCGGGATGCGGAATCGGGACTATGCTGGGCGCTCTGATCCGGGCCATAGACCGGATCGGTTACAGCAAGGACGAGGTGGTAATCGTATCCGGCATCGGCTGTTCGGGAAGACTGCCGGTCTATGTGGATTTTCACACGCTTCACACCACCCATGGACGGGCGCTCACCTTTGCCACCGGGATTAAGCTGGCCAAGCCCGATTTGAAGGTGATCGTGATCATGGGCGATGGTGATGCCGTCGCCATCGGCGGCAATCATTTCATCCACGCCGCCCGCAGAAATATTGACGTCACGGCCATTATCGTGAACAACCAGATTTACGGGATGACGGGCGGTCAGATCTCGCCAACCACGCCCAGCGGCATGAAATCCACCACCACGGTTTATAATAGCATCGAACAGGCCTTTAATATTGCCGATCTGGCGACAGTGGCCGGAGCTGCTTTTGTGGCCAGGGGAACGGTCTATCATGCCAAACAGCTCGATGCCCTGATGGAAAAGGCGTTTTTGAAGCCGGGGTTTTCCGTGGTAGAGGTGATATCCCATTGCCACACCCATTACGGCAAACTTAACCGTATGGGATCGGCTGTGGAAATGCTGAAATGGCAGCGGGATCACGCCGTATCGGTGGAACGGGCGACCGACTTGAAACCGGAGGAACGGGTGGATAAGATCATAACCGGTGTTCTGGTGGACAGGATTATCCCCTCGTACCATGACTTGTATGCTGATTTACGAAAACGGGCCAGGGGAACGGAGGAATAGACATGGCGTGGCGTTATGAGATCCGTCTGGGCGGTTCCGGAGGACAGGGCGTGATCCTGATGGGGATTATACTGGCAGAAGCGATAGGCCTGTATGAAGGCAAATACGTTACGCAGATCCAGAGTTACGGTCCGGAAGCGCGGGGCGGGTCCAGCAAGGCAGAGGTGGTTATCAGCGATGAAGAGATAGATTATCCCGAGGCGGAGCACCCGAATCTACTGCTCGCCATGAACCAGAAATCCTGTGACGATTTCTTCAGCGACATGAAGCCGGACGGCTTGGTGATTGTGGATTCTACCTTCGTTTCCCAGTTTCCGCCGGTCGCAACCTTTGGAATACCCTTTACCAGCATCGCCCGGGACAAGTTACACCGGGAAGTGGTAGCCAATATAGCGGCCCTGGGCGCCCTGACCCAGCTTACCCCCTTAGTGTCTCCCCAGGCCATGCGCATGGCGATTGTGAACCGCACGCCCCGAGGCACGGAAAAACTAAATCTTGCCGCGCTGTCAGCCGGAATTCAGGCCGCCAAAAAAGCAATCAAGCAAGGTCCGACCAAGATGATTCCCGGCGATATTCCCCGCGATGGGCTGCTGGGTTATTATTGATCTGAAATATCACCTCCACATTCTATTTGTGCATCAGGGTTCAAGATTTGAAATGGCAATGTGCATGCAAGCGACTATTCCATTTGACACATAACCCAAACTGTGTTTATCCACAGCAGCAGAATCTATACTGTCTTGACGGAGTGGTCGGCACATGCCGTTTCGCTGAGCGATAGTGTGATTGTTTCTATCAAAAAATCAGACGCTGGCAGTGGGAAAAGGGGGGTGGACATCAACCTCTCGAAAGGAGTCGCAGCACATGGAGAAAGGGACAATGAGTAATTTCTTTAGAAGTTACGGAAAACATATCGTTATTCTCTTTCTTTTCATAGCGGTCGGCAATGTCCTGCTTTATATAACCTATGAGAATGTCAGGCAGGAAATGATCGAGGGTCTCAATGCCAGACAACTGATACACGCGAAGCAGGCTGCCAGAGGCATTGAGACTTTTTTGGGCGATAACATCAATATTCTGCAGAATTATTCAAAAAATGAACACCTTGTCGCCATAGATGAATCAGGAAAAAGATTGATGCGTGAATTTCTTTCGTCCCACGTCGGAGGGGTAAGCATCATCTCTAGAGAGGACAGCCATGGCCGGATTCTTTACGCCGAACCTTACGACCGGAAGGTGATCGGTCAGCCTGTAACAAGAATGGAAGATTTTCTGAAAGCCAAGCGCACACATCAAATCACTGTCAGCGACGTCTTCACAAACCGGCGTGGTTTCCAGTCCATAATTGTTCGTGCCCCCATTTTCAGACGTGGCTCTTTTGATGGCACTTTAGCAATGCTATTCTCATTCGATTTCATCGCCAAGCGGTACATAGATGATATCCGGATCGGCAAGGATGGTTATGCCTGGGTGATCAGCAGGAATGGCATTGAACTCTCCTGTCCGGTCCCTGGTCATGTGGGCAACTCCGTCTTCGACAATTGTCGGAAATTTCCCGACATCCTTGCCATGGCGCAAAGGATGATCCGGGGCGAGCAGGGTGTTACGACTTACTTGTTTGATCGAATACGGGGAGACGCCGTCAGTAAAACGATCAAACACGCCGTGTTCATGCCCATCCGCGTGGGAGATAACTTTTGGTCCATTGTGGTTGCCACTCCCGAGGACGAGGTTACAAGTACCCTAAGTGGATTCCAGGACAGGATCTTATTGATCGCCATTTTTTTCGTAATCGGCATTGGATTCTTCCTCTATATGTTAATTAAGACCGGGATTGTCATTAAAGAAGTGGAGCGGAGACGTAAGGTTGAGGAGGAGTTGCGGAAGAGCGAGAAGCGCTTCCGGGAGTTGGCCGAACTGTTGCCTGAAGCCGTTTTTGAAACAGATGCACAGGGCACTCTGACCTTTACTAACAAGAATGCCTTTGATCGCTTTGGATATACCCCAGAGGACTTTGCGGGTGGTTTGAATTTGTTGGACACGGTTACTCCCCATGACCGTGGTCGGGCATTGGAAAACACCCAAAGAATGATGAATCGGGAAAATATTGGCTCGAACGAATACACAATGCAGAGAAAGGATGGGACTATCTTCCCGGCCATGATCCATTCAACGGCCATTATCCAGGACGGCAAGCCTGTCGGGTTGCGGGGTTTCGCTATTGATATCACCGAGAGCAAGCAGGCGGAGGAAGCATTGCGGGAGAGCGAAGAGAAATACCGCTCTATCTTTGACAATGCCATTGAAGGTATCTTCCAGACAACGCCTGAAGGACGTTTTCTTGCTGTCAATCCCGCCATGGCACGTATACACGGGTTTGCATCCCCGGAAGAGATGTTAGCGGGTATTACCGAAATCGGTAAGCAATTGTATGTAAATCCTGAAGACAGAGAAAAATACCTCGGTTACCTCAATGAAAATGGAGAAGTAAATAATTTTGAGGCACAGGTATACCGGACAGACGGGAGTACCATATGGACATCAGCCAGTACCCGTGCCATGAATGATGCCGCCGGGAACATCTCCCGTTTAGAAGGTACGGCAGTGGACATCACCTACCGCAAGCGAGCGGAGGAGGAACTTCAGCGTACAGTCGAAAACCTCAGAAGAGCGGTTCAAACGACCATCCGGGTCATGGTATCCGCCGTGGAAACACGAGATCCCTATACCGCCGGTCACCAGGTCCGGTCCGCGAATCTTGCCCGGGCCATCGCCATGGAGATGGGATTGCCGCAGGAGAAAATCGCCGCCATCCGGATGGCCGGTTCGATCCATGACATTGGCAAACTATCCATCCCTGCTGAGATATTGTCGAAGCCTACCAAGCTGTCGGAAATCGAGTTTTCGTTGATTAAGGAGCACGCCCGCAGAGGATTCGAGATGCTGAAAGACGTGGAATCACCCTGGCCCCTGGCCGAGATTGTCTTTCAGCATCATGAACGAATGGATGGCTCCGGTTATCCAAGAAATCTGAAAGGGGATGAAATTTGCATGGAGGCACGCATTCTTACTGTTGCCGACGTCGTGGAAGCCATGGCCTCGCACCGGCCTTATCGTCCCGGTTTGGGTATTGATGCGGCTCTGGAAGAAATCGAGAAGAACAGAGATATATTTTACGACAGCGCCGTTGCCGATGCCTGTCTGAGATTATTTCGGGAAAAAGGGTTCAAACTTGAAGGAGCTTGATTTTAAACGGTTCAGATGATTGCCGAATGGGGCGCGTATCACCATGAGAGGCTGGAGCAGGCTCGTTACAGCTATCAGGTTGAGCGTGAGAAATCAGAATAACCCCCCTGTGATGGAGACTCAGAGTTGTCAATGCCGGGGGCAACGGAAAAGGGATTCCAGTTCGAGGCGCTAAGCTAAAATGGTTTGTTTTCATTGACAATGAAAACATTAGACGGTATTATTTCGCTATGAATGAAAACAATTGGCAAGCCAAGTGGTCAAAGGAACAGATCAGGGCCATGCTCCGGGAGCAGTTACAGACATTCTGGAAGCGGGAGACCGGTGTGGTTCGAGAAAAGCTCCCGCAACTGCTGAAAGCGGCCGCACTGCCCCACGCGGTGATCATCTCCGGTCTGCGCCGGGTCGGGAAGTCAACTCTGTTAGCGCAAATCGCCCACCAGTTGGGAGAAAACACCTTTTATTACCTTAACTTTGAAGATGAGCGCTTCCTCGGTTTCCAGGCCGAAGACGCCAATTCCCTTTATCAGGCGCTGATAGAAAGCTTCGGTGAGAAAACCGTCTTTATGATTGACGAAATCCAGAATGTCATCGGCTGGGAACATTTTGTCCGCCGCTTCATGGACATGGGATTGAAATTCTACATCACCGGTTCAAACGCCTCGTTGCTCAGTGATGAATTGGGAAGCCGCTTGACCGGTCGTTACCTCCCCTTCGATTTGCTGCCCTTTTCCTTCCGCGAGTTCCTGACTTTTAAGGGACATGATCTGCCCGATCTGGATCGCCTGACCACGGCTGAAAAAGCCCTCCTGCAGCGCCAGTTGGATGAATACCTCGAACAGGGCGGTATTCCCGAACCGGTCAAGTATCCCGATCTTCCGTTGCACCGGGCGCTCTACGACGACGTTTTGTACCGTGATATTGCAGCGCGCTATCGTTTCGATGACCTGAGGGCGTTGAAAGAACTAGCCTTCTATCTGATGAGCAACCCGGCGGGCATGATATCTTTCAATAAACTCAAAGGACAGCTTAAACTGGGCAGCGTCAATACGGTAAAGAATTATATCGGGTACCTGGAAGCCAGTTGGTTGCTGTTCACCATTAACGTCCATGATTACTCGGTAAAGCGTCAGCAGATTGCCCCGAAAAAGATATACGCCATAGACACAGGTCTGGCCCGCGCCGTGGGATTTGCCTTCTCCCCCAATCGCGGCAGATTGTTGGAGAATCTCATTTTCCTTGCCCTGCGGCGCCAGGGACGGGACATCTACTATCTTACCCTCAAGGACGGCTATGAGGTTGATTTTTATCTGCCTCATGCGGGTCTGCTCATCCAGGTCGCTGAAAATCTCCAACAGGAGCAGATCAGGGAAAGAGAGATCCGGGCATTGAAGGCGGCCATGTCGTCGTTGAATTTGCAGGAAGGCTTGATTCTAACAGCAAACGGAGAAGATTCTCTCCAGTCAGGCAACATGACCATTCATATACAACCGATAGCCACATGGTTGTTAAGGAATATATGTTAATCCGGATGTCCCCGGATTACACCCCCCTTCAATGGTCTCAAGTATTCCTTTGATGATTCATGACATAAGACCTTTGAATTTCTCTTGAATGCTGCAAAATCGTCATTCCGATGCAAATCGGAATCCAGTATTTTCAATACATTCTGGATTCCGGATCAAGTCCGGGATGACAAAATGAAGAGATTTTCAAAGGTCTCGACATAATCTCTGCATTTCATATTGCCTCCGCCGTTAAAATTAATTCTCGCAACTCAAATATAAGCCCAGTTCCGGGATTGTCAACGATGAATAGGTCTGCAGCACCTCACTGCGCCGCAAGGAAATGCTGTTCATTGATATCTGAATCATGTACAATGCCCGGCCGATGGAACAAGTTACCGAGAGACGTTGATGCAAGAGATAGTTATCGCCAAACCTTACCGTTTTGTACCGCCGCGCCACGGCAACTTCTGGTCGCAACTCCTGCTGCCGGCCCTGCCTTTCTACCTGCGCCAGAGCCATGGTGTGACCGCCGTCACCTGCCGAGGCGCCGACCACATTCGCGCCTCTCTATCCGCCGGTCACGGCGTCATCCTGGCGGCCAATCATACCCGGCCGTGCGACCCCTTTGTCGTCGGCTTGCTGGCCGAACAAGTGAACTGCCTGCTCTATATCATGGCGAGCTGGCATGTGTTCATGCAGAGCCGGTTCTATGCTTGGCTCCTGCCGCGCCTCGGGGTGTTCAGTATCTACCGGGAAGGCCTGGACCGGGAAGGCCTGAAATATGCCATCCGACTGCTGACGGCGGCCCGGCGGCCGCTGCTGCTGTTTCCGGAAGGCGTCCTTTCACGACACAACGATCGCCTAAATCATCTCATGGAAGGTACGGCGATCATGGCCCGCGCCGCGGCCCGGCAACGCGCCGCCCTCACCCCTCCCGGCCGGATCGTGATCCATCCGGTGGCTATCCGTTATGTTTTCGAGGGCGATATCGAGGCTACCGTAACTCCCGTCCTGGCAGATCTGGAAGCGCGCCTGGCCTGGCGCCCGCACCGGGAGCTGTTTCTGACCGAGCGGGTGCTGAAAGTCGGCAGTGCCATGCTGGCCCTCAAGGAGATCGAGTATTGCGGAGAGCCGCAGGGCGGTCAGATTGTCGCCCGCGTGCAGCAGCTCATTGAACGCATCCTCCGGCCGCTCGAGGAGGAGTGGCTGAAAGAGCGGCAAAGCGGCGACGTGGTCCATCGTGTCAAAGCGCTGCGGAAGGCCATCCTGCCCGACATGACGGGCGATGCCTTGCCCCCGCCGGAGCAGGAACGCCGTGAAAAACACCTGGCCGACATCTACCTCGCCCAGCAATTGTATAACTATCCGGCCGGCTATTTCACACCAGCGCCGACGCCGGAACGTATCCTGGAAACGGTGGAGCGTTTCGAAGAAGATACGACCGACATTGCGCGCATCCACAGGCCGCTCCGCGCGATCGTGGATGTCGGGGAAGCCATTGATGTGGCGCCGGAAGGTGAATATGGCAGCGACGGCGATCCGCTCATGGGTGAGATCAGGTCACAATTGCACGCCCTGCTGGCGGCATCGCTGGCGGAAGTGCATCCGGGCGCGGAGATGCTGTGAGCTGATTAATTTATGAATAAAAAACAGATCTTCAGTTGGTGCCTTTTCGATTTCGCCAATTCGAGCTATTCGGCGGTCATTCTGGCCGTCATTTTCCAAGTCTATTATATCAACGTTATCGTGGGGAATGCCGCAGGTCAAGGCGACCTCTGGTGGGGCCGGGCCATTTCGGCAAGTATGCTCCTGGTCTCGCTGACTTCACCTTTCCTTGGCGGCATATCCGACTATTCTGGTTTGCGCAAGCGGCTGCTGGCCCTCTACACGACGGTCTGCATTGCCGCCGTCGCGGGCTTCAGCCTCCTCACCGCCGGGGCGATCCTGCCGGGCTTTATTTTGATTGTGCTGGCCACCGTCGGCATGGAGGGCGGGCTGGTCTTTTATAACTCCTTCCTCCCCGAGATCGCGCCGGCCCATCATCAGGGGCGCGTGTCGGGCTGGGGTTTTGCCGTTGGCTATGCAGGTTCCATCATCTCCCTGCTCATCGCAATTCCTCTGGCAAAAACCGGCCGGTTTGAACTGATTTGGCTGATGGCGGCAGGCTTCTTTGCCCTCTTCTCTCTACCCGCCTTCCTTTTTTTGCCCCAGGATGTGCAGTCGGCAATGACCGCTTCCCAGGCCGGTCGCACGGGTATCAGTAAGGCTTGGGAGACCCTGCGGGAGATCTGGGGGAACAGGGAAGCCCGAAAGTTCCTTCTGGCCTACCTGATCTATGAAGACGGGGTGAACACGGTCATCGTCTTCTCGAGCAGCCTGGCCACCACTACCTTCGGTTTCCGGCAGAATGAACTGATTATCATGTATCTGGTGGTTCAGATCACGGCCCTCGCGGGTGCCTTTCTGCTTTCAAAACCAACTGACACCTGGGGACCGAAACGGGTGGTCAGCCTCTCCCTGCTGCTTTGGTGTATAGTTTCGATTTCGGCCTTCCTGGTCCAGGGGAAATCCTGGTTCTGGTTGGTGGCCTGCATTGCCGGCCTCGGTTTGGGATCGGTCCAGGCCGGCACCCGCGCCTTCTTCACCCAGTTCATCCCCAAAGGTAAAGAGGGGGAATACTTCGGCATCTATTCCTTAGTGGGGAAGACGGCGGCGATTATCGGCCCGCTCGTTTTTGGCCAGGTTTCCGTGGCCTTCGGCAGCCAAAGGCCGGCCATTCTCTCCATTGCCGCCTTTTTCATCGCGGGGCTCGCCATTCTCAGCCGCGTCAAAGGTGGCGGGCCGAATGTGCTGCGCCAGGCAGGAAATGGTTCTCTACTTGTGATTGATCAGCAGGCTGGTGGTAGTCCATGACGTCCCTTAATGGGTGAGATCATGCTCGGGCAGGTTATGCAGATGCCGGACGTATGAGCTCAGCGTCTCGGGCAGGTACCTTCCCCACAACTTGATCGGCGCCTGATCAATATCAATCCTGGGGCTGAATCCGACCGCGAAAAGGGATTCGACCAGGAACTCGACGTTCATAGGAATAAAGCCCCGGTAGTTTTTATTATCCCTCTGGGCGATTATCCTCTCCTCATGGATGCTGTTACCGAATTCGGATTCGACCATGTCCGGGAAGGTGGAGAGTATTAACTCGATGTTTATCTTCGACTCCGCATCGCCCAGGAAGAGTTCCAATCCCTTTTTCAATTCCTCTTCAGGAATTCCACGCCCCAGATACCGTACCCAGGCCATGTCCTCCCGATATCGTTGACAGGCATATTCAGCATCCCAGGGGACTTCAAGGATCATATTGGTGGCTTGATACTTGCCATTGAAGTCCTCCTGTTCAATAACCGTAATGTCCGGATTCTGCATCAGTGCGTTTTTGAGCTGCTGCAGATCATCGCTTTCTGCCACGATCTTTATCGCGCCCACGTCGTTTATCGTTGAAGCGGCTCTATCAAACCTGATACTACCGTCTCGAAAGCCCCCGGCGATGAACTCTTCCGCCCGGATGAATTCTGTTACCATGCCTTCAGCAGTGGTTACGAACCCGTCGAGTGGGACTCCTGAGAGTTGCGCCCTCTCCTGGGCCATTTCCTGAGCCCGTCCGATGACTTTTTCAAAAATCCAGTCAGCGATTCTGCGATTCGCTTTTTCAGCAATTCTTTTCGGTCGCTTCATTCTGAACGATCCAAGCAAATGATTCTGCTCATCAAGGCAGACCACTCCATTTATGGGGGCTTCCCGGTAGTAATAGTCCGGGTTTTCCCGGTAGCGATTAAAAAGCGCCGCCACCCGAGGCTGCGCATCCCGGTTATCATTGCAGATAATATCGCGCAGTTCCCCCTTGGAGCGGATGCACTGCTGATGGAATGGTCTCTGGTGTATCATGTTGAGCAGGCGCCTGGTCAGTACCGCCAGTGTTTCATTG
This sequence comes from Deltaproteobacteria bacterium, assembly GCA_026388415.1. NCBI lineage: Bacteria > Pseudomonadati > Myxococcota > Myxococcia > Deltaproteobacteria bacterium. Next base: position 47,155 of record JAPLJV010000044.1, read on the forward strand.
ATGACAAAGCCGTCACAGATGAGAATTTCGGTAAGGGAGCGGCAGTCACCCGGCTCCGGGCGATTACAGAACCAGCGTTCGGCAATATTGAACAAAGCATTCCGGTGTATAAATGAAGTTAGATACACGTTTGTACCCCTCCTGACCAAGCGATGTTATAATACGCGCTGCAGCGCCTAAGCGCAAATGGAATTTACGTGACGAAGCAAAACTATTTGACAGGTTATTTTACGGATGCTACAATCCGGGCCGTCGAAAGGAGTTCACGATGAAAAAAGAAGATATGATCGCCGAACTGACTCGCCTGGCAGGTAAGGACAATGTACTGGATTCGGAGATGCAGCTCAGGCTCTACGAGTATGATGCCTCGCTGATCCGTTCGAGACCGGACTGCATTGTCTTTCCGACTTCCACGGAGGCGGTGTCCAATATCCTGAAATTTGCCTGCAAAAACGGTATTCCCGTTATTGCCAGGGGAGCGGGGACAAACCTGAGCGGGGGCAGTATCTGCCTGCCGGGCGGCATTTGTCTCGTCATGACCAAAATGAACCAGATCATCGAGCTTGATATTGAGAATCAGCGGGTCGTAGTGGAGCCCGGCGTAATTACGCTGGATCTGAAAAATATGCTGGCCCGGCACGGCTATCTGTACCAGCCCGATCCCGCCAGTGAAAAAGTGAGTACGATTGGAGGGAATATCGGCGAAAACTCCGGAGGCCCCCATTGCCTTAAGTACGGGGTCACGAGCAACCATGTCCTGGGGGGCGAGTTGGTCCTTTATGATGGAGAGGTCGTGCAGATCGGCGGCAAGACCCTGGACAACCCCGGTTATGACCTGACGGGCATCATTGTCGGGTCCGAGGGAACGCTGGGCGTCATGACCAAAGTCATCCTCCGTATTATGCCGAAGACGGAAGCCGTGAAGACGATGATGTGCATCTTCAATTCCATCGGCGAGGGAGGCAATGCCGTGTCAGCCATCATTGCCGATGGCATTATACCCGCCACCCTCGAGATGATGGATAACCTGACCATCAAGGCTGTGGAAGAAGCTTACCACCTGGGATTTCCCACCGATGCGGAGGCCATCCTGATTATTGAGCTCGACGGCCTGAAGGACGGCATGGAACGGCTGACGGAGCGCATCATGGAAATTTGCAGAATACACAACGTTCGTGAGATCCGGGTTGCCCGGGACCAGGCGGAACGCGATAAGATCTGGGCCGGTCGCAAGGGTGCCTTTGGCGCGGTAGGCAGACTGCGTCCCAATTACCTGGTCAATGACGGCACGGTGCCCCGTACCCGGCTGCCCGAAACGCTGGCCGGGGTGGTTGCCATCGGCAAGAAGTACAACCTGCCTATCGCCAATGTTTTTCATGCGGGGGACGGGAATCTGCACCCGCTCATACTTTTTGACGAACGGGACAAAGACGAGTTGGAGCGGGTTCACGCCGCCGCAACGGAGATCATGAAGCTCTGTGCGGAGATGGGGGGGACGATCAGCGGCGAACATGGCATCGGTGCGGAAAAGCTGCGCGGGATGCCTCTGGTTTGCAGCGTTTATGATCTGGCCGCCATGGCAAAGGTAAAACAGGCATTTGATCCTGCCAACATCTACAATCCGGGCAAGGTGCTGCCGGAACAGGAAAAAGCGGCATAAGCAGGAAGGGAGACCGTGCATGTCCAATTCCAACCAGTTAGCTTCCGTCCTTAAAGGGATTGTTGGAGAGTCCAATGTGATACAGGATTCCGACAGGCTTCAGGCCTGTGCGGTGGACGGCCTGGCGCCGCAGGCCATCGTCTGCCCCGGGAGTGCGGCCGAAATATCCAGCCTGTTTCTCTATGCCAATACGGAGAAGCTGGCGATCGTACCGCGCGGCAGCGGCACCAAGATGGCGGCGGGCGGGATTCCCACCAGGATTGACCTGGTACTGTCCACGGCGCGTCTGAATCGGATCGTTGATAATGACATCGCCAACTTGAGCTTGACCGTGGAATCAGGGCTTACTCTGGCCGCTGTGCAGAAGCTTCTGGCCGGGGAAAAGAAGGGATATTTCCTGCCGCTCGATCCCCCCTATTCGGAAAAAGCCACCCTGGGCGGCATCATCGCCGCCAACGCCAGCGGGCCGAAGAGGTTCGTCTACGGCTCTGCCCGGGACCTGCTGCTGGGTCTTAAGGCCGTTACGCCCACGGGAGATATCGTCTCTTTCGGCGGTAAGACGGTAAAAAACGTCTCCGGATACGACATGACCAAGCTCATGATCGGTTCCTGGGGAGGTCTGGGCGTCATAACCGAAATTACGACGAAACTCCTGCCGCTCCCGGAGGCCTCGGCGACGGTGCTGGTATCCTTCGCGACGCCGGCGGCAGCCGGCCAGTTCATCCGGAAAATCATCCATTCCGCCCTCTTGCCCTCCGCCGTGGAGCTTCTCGAAAGTAAGGCCGCCGCCCGGCTGGGCGAAAAGACCAATTATCTTGCGGCCTTCAGTCTGGAAGGTGTTCCGGAGGCGGTGGAACGGCAGATCACCGCAATCGGTGAAGATGCCCGGAAGGAAGGGGCTGTCGCGGTAAAGGTCCTGAAAGGGACGGAAGACCAAGCCTTTTGGATCCAGATTCGCGACTTCGCCCTTGATCTCACGGAGGAGTTTACCCATCCCGTTATCCTCAGATCCAATTTCCTCATTTCGCGGCAGGCAGCAATTATGGAGAGTTACGAAGCAATGGCGCAGGCGGCGGGGGTCGCTGCCGCCTTCATTGCCCATGCCGGCAGCGGCATCATCTATACCTGCCTGCTTTTGAACACCGGCGCCTCGACAAGTATGGAGGGAATAATCGCGCTCATCGGCAAACTTACGACTGAGGCGCGGAAACAAGGCGGCAATCTCGTCGTCGAGTTATGCCCGCGGAAGATTAAAGAGACGGTCAGTGTCTGGGGAGAGCCCCGGAGCGATTATGTGGTCATGCGCCGCCTGAAGGAAAAAATGGACCCGGCAGGCATTCTGAACCCGGGCCGGCTGGCGGGAGGCATTTAGCGGCGGCACGGACGCCTTTATTTGCATTCCGTGCTTTGGTTCATAAAAAAGGAAGAATTATGCCAGACGGGTCGTTATTCAGTGAAAATACGAAGGAAAATATCTATCACTGCATCAAATGCGGTTTATGCATTGCCCACTGCCCGGTTTACAAAGAGGAGCTCATAGAAGAAGCGACGCCCCGCGGCAAGGTTCAGCTTTCCCGGTACCTCTCCGAAGGCAGCCTGCAACTTTCCGAAGAGGTGAAAAACGCTTTTTTCTCCTCCTGCCTGCTCTGCGGTTCCTGCGTGGCCAATTGTCCCAGCGGTGTTCACGGAGACCACCTTTTTTCCGGCGTCCGCTGGCGGGCCGTGCAGCAGTATGGCATTGACTGGAAAAAGAAAGTGATGTTCCAACTGCTGGCCAATCAGTGGATGATGTCCCCCTCGGCCTGGTTCGGCAAATGGGCGCTGAAGATGTTTGGGGGTTCCCGGATGGAATCGTCACTGCACGCCGGCGCTCTGGATGTGGCGCGGATCCCGGCCTTCAACGAAAAACCGTTCTCCCGGATGGTTCTTGAGGTGGTGAAACCCGCAGGAACCGTCAGGGCGAAAGTCCTCTATTTCCATGGTTGCGCAACCAATTACCTCTACGGTGATATCGGGATCGCGGTAGTGGCTGTGCTTAACAGCATGGGTGTAGAAGTCATCATTCCCCCGGAGCAGACCTGCTGCGGCCTTCCCATTTTTATGTCCGGTGATCGCGAGACGTCGCTAAAGTGTATCCGGTCCACGCTTGCCACCTTTGCCCGCCCGGACATTGACGCCGTCGTGGTGGACTGTGCCACCTGCGGCGCTGCCCTGAAAAACGAGTATGCCCACCTGCTACTCGATCTGCGCCAGTTGGGCGAAGATGTGAAGGATGAGGAAATCAAGGCGGCGGAACTGCTCTCGGCCAAGTTGCAGGATGTTACCGTCTTTATCGAAGAGCACCGGGACTGGCTGCCCGCGATGAAGCCCACAATAAAAGAAGGCGGCCCCACGGTCCGGGTCACCTACCACGATCCCTGCCATCTCATCAAGGGGCAAAAGATAAGCATTCAGCCCCGGAACATCCTGAAGTCCCTGCCCGGGGTGGAGTATGTGGAATTGCCGGGTGCCGGTGATTGCTGCGGCGGCGGCGGTTCCTTCCAGGTGGAGCATGCGGAGATATCGCGGAAGATCACCAAACGCAAGGTGGACAACATCCACGACACGAAGGCCAATATACTGGCCACCTGCTGCCCGGGCTGCAATCTGACCATTGCCAACCATCTCGACCCCACGCAGGGTGTGAAAGTAATGCACCCGGTGCAACTGCTCCAGATGGCGATCGCCGGAAAATAACAACGCGATTTGTCATAACATTGAGGCAATTGCAAAAGTCGCATAAATGCCCCGTAGGTCATTCCGGCGGAGGCCGGAATCCAGAAATTTGAATGCGTTACGAGCGCGCTGGACACCGGTTTTCACCGGTGTGACGAGTTTTGCAATTGGCTCCATCTACAGAGGATATAGTTATGAAGCCCGTTATCCTTGTTACCCGCAAGCTGCCCGAGGCCGTGGAGGCTCGTCTGCAACGGGACTATGCCCCCCGTTTCAATCCCGGGGACGTTCCCTATGCAAGCGACGAGATGATCGAACGCGCCGGTGGCGCCGACGCCATTCTTGCCTGTCACACGGAAACATTCAGCGCCGCAGTGATTGCCCGTCTGCCCAAAAGTGTCCGCGCCATTGCCAATTTTTCCGTAGGCTACGACCACGTTAACACCGCGACCGCCAGATCGAGGGGGATCATCGTTACGAACACCCCCGATGTGTTGTCCGATGCCACAGCGGAACTGACCTTGATGCTGATGTTGGGTGCTGCGCGGCGCGCCAGCGAGGGAGAGCAATTGGTCCGCACCCGCCAGTGGAAGGACTGGAGCCCCAGTTTCATGGTGGGCGTCCAGGTTACGGGCAAGCGGCTGGGTATTATCGGATTTGGCCGCGTCGGTCGGGTCGTCGCCAAACGCGCCCGCGGCTTGGACATGGAGATCCACTATACCGACATACAGAGAATGCCGCCTGCGCTTGAGGAAGGAGCAATCTATCACGAGACCCCTGAGGATATGCTGCCGCACTGCGATTTTTTAACGCTCCACTGCGTGTCCACCCCGACAACCTTCCGGTTGCTGAACGCCGAGCGCATCGCCCTCCTCCCGGACGGCGCCATTGTGGTCAATGCGAGCCGCGGCGCCGTTATTGACGATGAAGCGCTGATAGCGGCGCTCAAATCAGGGAAGCTGACCGCCGCCGGTTTGGACGTCTACAATAACGAACCGGACATTCATCCGGAATACCGGCAGTTGCCGAACGTATTCCTGATGCCGCACATCGGCAGCGCCACCAAGGAAACAAGGGACGCCATGGGGTTCCGGGCGCTCGACAACCTGGACGCCATCTTTGCCGGACGGGAGCCCCGCGACCGCGTGGCCTGAGAATGTCCGCCACCTCTCTTATTATACAACAAATGAAGCTGGATGGTTTTATTCTGGGATTGAGTAACGTGATATGCGTGCTTGCTTGCGCTTTCGCGCCATGGTATAAGTAATCATCAGTTGCAGGGAAAGGAAAAGGCAATGGAAAGGCTTGGGGTGGTGTCTACTATCTGGGCCAAGTGTCTATTGGCTGGAGACCAGTTTGAGGATCTGGCCCTGTGCTTTGGAAGGGAAGGCTTCTCGGATATCGAGATCAGGGACGGCGATTACCTGAGAAATTCGGACTTTGGCCTTTTTTTAAGCGAAATTGAGAAGGTGTCCGAACATTACCCGGCAGCCGCATGGAGAGGGGTGTGCGAGGCGCTCTCAGCGGGCGGCGATCCCGCCGCAGCTATTAGGCAGGTGGATCGCCCCTTTTTTCAGCGGATCCGTCGTTTCCAGGAAAAAACATTGGGCATTACCTTCACCTATGCCCTGCAGCATCCCTGGTTGAGCAGGCCGGACGATGAGGAGGCGCATGACCGGCAGATCATTTCCGCAAAAAAACTCGCTTTTCTTCTTTCTCCCCCCTGTGCCCGGATACGCCTCGTGGATCTCAGTTCCCCGGAGCCGATTGACACGTCGGCCGCCGCCGCCAACTTGGGCCGCTACCTCTCTTTGGCAAGCGAAATTCCCGTAATCCAGGCGGTGGAAAACTCGAACCAGTCCGCGCTTTTCACCGGGAAAATAGCCACCGGGGCCGGCTTTTTCATGGTCTACGATGAGGCCAATCTTTACCTTCCGGGGGGCCGGATTCTCGAACCGCCGGTGCGTTTTTGGGAATCGCTCGCACCTCGCTCGCTGGTCTCGGTTCATTTGAAACAAAAATCGGCCGAGGGAATATTGCCCCACCTCGGCCCTGGCCGGGTAGATCTTTCCGGCATCCTGAGTTGGGTCCGGAAAATTTCTTTCACCGGCGATCTCCTGCTCGAGAACGCGGCTTCGGAAAATCCACTCCAGGAAGCGGAAAGGAGCCGGAACTACTTATTGGGTTTGGCCGGGGTTTGAGGCTGGTGGGCCTTACATCATCAAACAACGATTTATAGGAGAGAGAAATGAATGATTTAGCAATACCACCCCCAAAATTGACAGCGCCAACTACGACAACTGGCGTGCAGCTCATGAACGATATTCCTGATGTACCTAAAGCAGTTGGCCCTTATTCTCAGCTATCTATTGCGGGCGATACAATATATCTTTCCGGTCAGTTACCATTAGACCCTAAAACCGGAAAATTAGTCAGCGGCACGATTGAGGAGCAAACTGAACAAGTATTTAATAACATCGAGGCGGTGTTAAAAGGTGTAGGGTTGGGATTGATTGATGTTGCCCGTTCCAGCGTGTATCTCACTGATATGAGCACATTCCCGAATATGAACGCAATTTATGCAAAAAGATTTGGCGATAATAAACCAGCTCGAGAAACCATTGGAGTTAGTGCGCTTGCATTAGGAGCAGCCATTGAGATAACGGTTATTGCCCATAAAAGAAAAGAATAAAAAGTATGTCAGAGAAAATCGCATGATGCTTCATTTCCAATCATTGCTCTTTTGGACAGAAGCAATGCCTTATCAAAGAGCGCAGCGGGCGGCAAAATTAAGATTTTAATAAGCGCTTAAACATTGAACGGGGTTGGAATATGAAATTAAAGGGAAAAGTGGCCTTCCTGACGGCGGCAGCCGGGGCGGGGATCGGTCAGGCAGTCGCGCGCACGTTCGCACGGGAAGGCGCCTGCGTTGTTGTGACCGATGCGCACAGGGAGAGGGCGACTGCAGTAGCAGAGGCGATACGCGTGGAATACGGCACGGAAACCCTCGGCATGACATGCGATGCAGCAAACCGGGACGATGTTGAACGTACCGTGGGCGCAACCATTGAACGTTTGGGCCGTATAGACATCCTCTTTAACAATGCCGGTACAAACCGTCCTTCCCGGATCGTAGATATGAGTGATGAAGACTGGGAGCTTGTCATCAATGTGTCGCTGCGGGGGGTCTTTTATTGCTGCCGGGCGGTTCTGCCTGTGATGATGAAGCAAGAATATGGACGTATTGTGAGTATGACATCTGTGGCGGGGTTTAGGGGTCTTAAGGCCGGACATGCCCATTATGCTGCGGCAAAGGCCGGCGTCATGGCATTCACACGCTGCCTTGCCATGGAGGCGGCGCCTTACCATGTTACCGCCAACACAATTGCTCCGAGCTTTATCTATAATGAATTTATCCCGAACATCTATCCGGAAGAAGAAATTGAAAGGATGCGCGAAGAGATCCCCTACCCCCGCAAAGGAACGCCGCAGGACATTGCCAATACAGTCCTGTTCCTTGTTTCTGACGAAGGCGAATATGTTACGGGCCAGACCATCTGCGTAACAGGCGGGAGCTGGATGAGATGAAGAAGGGCGGAAGATAGAACTACAATCTTGAAATGCGCATCGCGCATCGCGAAGTCCCTGGAAACGTAAATCGTAAAATTCAATGAATACTGTTTGAAAGGGAGTTCCCTTGAGGGAGAAGGCTCTTCTTGTTTTGCTTCTGCTCATACATCAATTTGTCCGCAGAGACCATGAGTTCTTCAATAGAACAGGGATTTTCAGGATCATAGTGAGAGCAACCGACACTGATTGAAAGTTTGTATCTCCGGTTTTCCTGATTGTTTCTTGTGTCAATCAGAGACTGCAACCGGATGGTAAAGACACTATAATTTTCTTTGGCTATATCTACGGCAAGGGCGGCATATTCATCTCCTCCCAGACGAGCAATTATGTCGGAGGCTCTGAAGGTCTCTTTTAACACGGTGGCTGCTTCAATGAGCGCCTTATCTCCTTCTTCATGACCCAGCGTATCATTAACCCACTTCAGTCCGTCCAGATCCGCAAAAAAGAGCAGCATTTCAGTCTTATTCCTTATTGACAGTTTAAGCTGCTGCTCCGCAAGAGATAAAAACCCCCTTCTGTTATGCAGTCCCGTGAGCTGGTCGGTGATTGAAAGGGAAAGGATTTGCTCCTCCATCCGCTTGCGCATTATTGCCTCGCCTATGTGCGATGCTATTCCTTCCAGGAGCTCAATCGTCTCCAGGGAGAAGCTTCCTTTGCGCCGGTCGTTGAGATGGAGCAAACCAACAATCATTTCCTTGTTCCGAATGGGAACCAGGGCCACAGAGGCATAGCCTTCATGTATGCATCGGTTGCGTGGATGAAGTCGGGGACCCTGATCGGACGGAAGGTCGAGGAGAGGGAAGGAATCGTTTATCCAGAAACTCCCCCCCGGTGTGAAGAGTGGGCTGGCTGAATCGAGCTTGCCGGAAATGACCAGACCGCAAGTGCATTCGAGCCTGACGCTACCATCCTCGCTCCGGCAGATTCCGCCATCCGTGGCATGCTCGATTAGCGAGTTTTCCGTCAGCAGAAAATCATTGGAAAAACCATCCTGGGCGAAATACGGGAAGTCATCCCCATCTTGCAGGCGAATACCCACGGCATCGAATCCTGTCCCTTTCTTCAATACTTCGAGGACGAGCTGGATGGCATCCTGCAGATCTCTTGACTCGTTTAGTATCTGTAGGATTTCCATTCCCATTTCTCTATATGCTTCCTGCAACTTGCTGTCAGTGATGTCGCGAACAATACTCAGATACCCGCTCAGTTCCCCATTTTTTAAATAATAACAGGAGGATGAAATTGAGCAGATGATTTTCTGACCATCTTTTCTTTTCTGAATTATCTCATAATTTTTAATGCCCTTATTTTTCTCGATAACATTGCGAAATTTTACACGATCCTCCGGATTGTCATAAAATTGAGTGATCGATTCACCAATTATCCCTTCGACGTTACAGCCTAAAATGTCGCAGAATGCCTGATTGGCTTCAACAATTTTTCCATCAAGCGTTGTCTGGCATACGCCATCCATCGAATCAATAAACAATTTGTGGTACTTCTCTGCGACATCCAAGAGAGATGCTTCAAATTGCATCCGCTTCTCAGTTTCCACAATCTTTTCAAGCGATAGTTGTTCTTGTCTTTTCTGCACCCGGTAAGCTGTAGCACCTATAACCATTACACCAAAAGTAATCCCGATAATGTGCGAATAAAATATCGTCATTCCTGGAAATATCAGATAATTAGCATATTGAAATGCGGCGATCACAGTAAGGACCAGCAACATCACTTCCAATAAAGAGCGGAGCAGTGTCTTTTGTTTAGGGGATTGATTCATCGGCGTGTGATTGTTTTCTTCCATCACATTGTCAAAAATTCATAGTCGTTTATTCCTGATCGAAAGAGTGAACCTCTGCCAGAATTGCAGGGGGCCTTGTTTCAGGAAGCTATCCACACCCTCGTTCATCCGAAAAATTCCCTCCGAAATCTGCACATTTCAATTGGATATTGACAAGATATTGCTTACGATGGGCGGGAGTATAGAGGGGCCGTTTTTGCTTGTCAAGGGATATTATACGCCCGAATTGCCTCAAATAAAATGTTACCCAAGGAGGGGTTGAAAAGGGATCGTTGACTCATAATTTGATGTTACCGAACATCGACTTCCTAAAGGAGAGATAATTATGAGTCCACGGTCCAAACGAGAGTATCGGGAGGCAGTCTATTTACGATATAAAAAAGCCACCCGCCATGAAAAGACCGCCATCCTGGATGAATTCTGCGACACCTGCGGATGTCACCGCAAACATGCCATAAGGGTTCTCAAAAGATTCAAGCGCTTTACCAAACCAAAGCCAAAAAGAAGAGGGAAACCTTCCATTTATCGGAACGAAGCCACCATCAACCCTATGAAAGAAATCTGGCTTGCTGCGAATCTGCCCTGTTCAAAACGCCTCAAAGTAATGCTGCCGATCTGGCTGCCCGGATATGTTGAGCTCTTCGGCAAACTTTCTTTCGAGGTTACCAATGCCTTACTGAAAATCTCCCCCTCAACCATGGACAGGATTCTTAAACATATCCGATTCCATTACACAAAACGAGGCCGGAGCACCACCAAGCCAGGAACCCTTTTACGAAAACAGATTCCCATTAAAACACTACCACCTCCTAAGGCATTTTACCGAAAGAAAACAACCCGTCCAGTTCACGAGAAGCAGAGCCTATCACAAAGATGACAACGCCCATATCGAACAGAAAAACTGGACTCACATCAGGCAGTGGCTCGGATACGATCGCTTAGATAACCCAAACGTCGTACCACTCCTCAACAACCTCTCTACCAAGGAATGGAGACACTTCCCCAACTTCTTCTGCCCATCCGTAAAACTCATCGCAAAACAAAGAGTCGGCTCCAAAATCATCAAACGTCATGATCCTCCCCAAACCCCTTACCAGAGAATCATGGAATCTTTACCCAGATTGTTTCCCATCAGGCGCTTGACGCCGATCAGAAGGGCTTTGAAGATGCCTTGAGCGGCAGCGGCTACAAGGAAGGTGTAAATGTCACCTACGACCGTCAAAACGCCCAGGGTGACATGAACAAAGCCAACGCCATTGCCCAGAAGTTCATCAACGATAAAGTTGACCTGATTCATGCCATTGCCACGCCGACGACCCAGTCGGTGGTGAAGATTACGAAGAATATTCCCGTTGTCTTTTCATCAATCACCGATCCGGTCAGTGCAGGAATTGTTCCGAAGGACAGTGCTCCGGGCAGAAAGACCGGCACCAATGTGACGGGCGTGAGCGATCGCTGGCCCGTATCCCGCCAGATGGAGATGTACGCCAAGATCGTTCCCAAAGCAAAGCAATGGGGTACCATTTACAATCCCAGCGAGGCCAATTCTGTCGTTCATATCAAGGAAATGAAGGAAGCCGCGATTAAACTTGGCCTGGAACTTGTTGAGGTGACGATTGCCGACCGTTCAGAAGTTCCAAAAGCTGTAAGCTCTCTTGTCGGCAAAGTGCAGGCCATTGCGATGACATCCGACAATACGGCCATTTCCAATTTCGAGGCCATCGTAAAAGTATGCAATGAGAAAAAGATTGCGCTTTTCACGGGGGACCTGGAAAGCGTCGCGAAGGGATCAATCGCCTCGTACGGATTGGACTATTTCCTGGTCGGCTACTCGGCAGGAAAGAAGGCTGTGGTGGTTCTCAAGGGTCTGAAAGCCGGAGAAGTTCCCTGGGGACCGATGGAAAAATTCAGTTTGGTCATCAATCAAAGCGCTGCGAAAATCCAGGGGGTGACCATTCCGCCCGATATCCTGAAGAAGGCCGACAAGGTGCTCAAGTAAGGAAACAAAGAGGAAAGCAGGCAAATGCGATTCTTCAATAGCGTCAAGGCGTTGTATGCGGCGGTCGGGATACTGTTTCTCACCTTTGTCCTTGGCTACTACCTGGATGTGCAGAACGTAGCCATGAATGACCGGCATCTGAAAATAAGCACGGCATTGGAACGGATGATGCGGTTGGATCAAGAGCTGACGAGCATGCTCTCGCTGGCGGTGGTGGAGCACAATGAGCTGCGCGTAACGCGTTATGAAACGGTTCTCCAGAATGCGGAGACAACTATCAAAGAAGTAGTTGATTTCACCAAAGATCAGAAGATGCAGCAGGAAGTCGCTGCGATGACTGAGGGCCTGAAAAAAATTCGCGATATTGAGACAGCTGCCCTCCAGCAGCTCAGAGCAGACAAGTGGAAAGAGGCAGGGGAGATACTCTTTGGCCAATATTATCTGAGTGCGAAAAAAACCTATGAAATTGACAGTGAAACAATTCCGGGCATTGTATTAGGAGAAATCGGCAAGATCGAAAAGCGGTTCAACAGAATCAAATCGGCGGCGCTGGCGGCCCGCATCGGCGCCCTTTTTCTTTTGCTGTGGACGGGCATCATGTTTTCGCGCCGAACCAAAGCCGACCTGGCCGAACAAGTACGATTACAGACGGAGATTTCCGCGGCAAACAAATTATTGGAAGAGCGCGTACGAGAGCGGACCGAGGAACTCCGGCTCCTGCTGCAGTCGGCCGGCGAAGGCATGTTCGGTGTGGATGCCGCCGGGGAGGTAACGTTCGTCAATCCCGTCGCCCTGAACCTGCTGGGTTTTACGGAAGAGGAGATGATCGGCAAAGAAGTGCATGGCCTTTTCCACCACTCTCACAAGGACGGCTCTCACTACCCAAAGGAGGATTGCCCCATACTCGCCACCTGGACCTATGGCACCCAAAATCGTGCGACCAACGACGCGTTCTGGCGCAAGGACGGCCGGAGCTTCCCCGTGGAGTATACGAGCACGCCGATCATGAAGGACGAGAAGGTCAGCGGGGCGGTCGTGACCTTTCGCGACATCACGGAGCGCAAGCAGGCGGAAAAGGAGCTCAAGGAACATATGGATGAATTGGAGAGCTTTACCCGCCTGACCATTGACCGGGAGGAAAAAATGATCGAGCTCAAAGAGGAAATCAATAATCTTTTGGAGCAAACAGGCCGGGAGAAAAAATATACGATTGTTGAGTAACCCCGATAAATGGATCGATAATGCATTCGGATTTATTAACGAAATATCTTCACGTTGTTGGTGTCGGTGCTTCGGCCGGCGGGCTGGAAGCGATGGGAGCGCTATTTTCCAAACTATTGCCATCGGGACGTGTTGCTTATGTCATCGCCCAGCATATGGCCAAGGATGGCCATAGTGAACTGGTAGCGCGCACGCTCAACCGGCAGTCACCGCTTCCCGTTGTGGAAGCCAGCGGCAGCGACCTGCTTGAACCTGATAAGGTCTATCTCATCCCATCGGGATCTGACGGTGAGGTGAAGAACGGGCGCATTTACCTGCTGCCTCCTGCACCGGAACATCTGTCCACTCCGTCGGTGAATTTCTTGTTTGCCTCGATTGCTGGGGAGTACGGCAAACGGTCCATCGGTATCGTTCTTTCCGGTGCGGGGTCAGACGGCGCTGCCGGGTGCCGGGCAATCAAAGCGTGCGGGGGAAAAACGATCGTGCAGACACCGCAATCGGCCCAATATTCCGGCATGCCATTAGCCGTGATCAGAGCCGGTGCAGCGGATGCGGAGATGGATATTGCGGGCATCGCCCGGCATCTGACCATCCTGTTCCCACCTGCTCAACCCGTGCCGGCGGCCGCAGTGCAACCTGCTGCATCAGCCACCGCTGCTCCACCGAATCCGTATCTGGCCACATTGCTTAAACGCGTGTTTGACGCGACGGGAGTGGACTTCACCAGTTACAAGGAAGAAACCCTGCAGCGCCGATTAGACCGGCGACTTGCTACGTTGAAGATCGAGTCCGTCGAACAATACCTGCGGTACACCGAGCAGAATCCCCGCGAGTTGACCATTCTTCAGCGCCTTTTCCTGGTGTCCTTGTCGTCCTTCTTCCGCGATAGCGCAGCCTTTGCCTTAGTCGAAAAATATCTGGCCGAACTGGTCAGGCAAAAGAAACCCGGCGACGCCATACGCCTCTGGGTGCCGGGCTGTGCCTCGGGAGAAGAGTGCTACACCTTCGCCATCATGCTTGCCGAAATACTGGGTGAAAACTTCAGGAATTTCAACATCACCATCCTCGGCAGCGACCTCAGCCCCGACGCGCTGGCATTGGCCCGGGACGGTATCTATCGTCAAACCGCGTTCAAGGAAACCGACCCAAAGATCCTAAAAGGCTATTTTGAGCACAAGGGCCAGCAGTATCACGTATCCCCGCCCATACGCGCCGTCTGCGAGTTCATGCAACAGGACGTGGCGAGCGCCAAAGCGCCGGAAAATCTGAATGTCATCAGTTGCCGCAAACTGCTCATCTACATGAAGAGCAATTTGCAGGATCAACTGTTCAAAAAGTTCCATCAGGCATTATTGCCCAACGGGCTGCTTTTCATCGGGCAATCGGAAAATATCGGCCTGCTCGGTAATTCCCTGTTCACGCCGGTAGACCATTACCACAGGCTCTACCGGCGCAGGGGGGCGTGAGTTATCCCCCGGGTTCTTGGTGGTAATAACACAAAATATAAGATAGTTAGGGAGTTAACTCAGCATAAGGAGAGGGTGAAATCGTGGGAAGATTAATGGTCGTTCTGGAAAAACTAAAACTGTCAACCAAGCTGTTGATAGGCTTTAGCGTGGGGCTGCTCATTGCCATATTGATCGGTGCCAATGCCATCAGCTCCCTGAATGAGATGAGCGAGCAAGCCCAGGTTCTTTATGAGCTGGATTTGCTCGGGATTTCACACCTCAAGGAAGCCAATATCAATCTCATCTACATGGGGAGAAGTATGCGGCAGATGATGCTGGCGTCCGATGCCGAGGGTCGGGAAAAAGCCCTTGCCATGATAAACAAGGCAACCGTCACCTTGCAGAAGGAATTGGCCGAAGCCCGCAAAACCATTTTCCGTGAAGAAAACAAAAAACTGTTGCTCAAGTTCGAAGCCCAGTTCGATCAATACAGGCGCAATGTGAATCGGGCGGTAACATTGCTGGAAAAAGACGGCTTCCGGGCAGGCGAGGCGGTGGCATACATTTCCAGCCCGGAATTCATAAAAGTTGGTAACGATGCCGACGAGACCATAGACGCGATTTCCAAAATCAAGGAAGAAGGCGCGGGGAAGACGGCACAGGCACTAGCAGCTTTGAGCAAGAAAAGCCGCTATATTTCGTTGATATTGATACTGGCAGGAATGGTATGTGGAGGCATTGGCGGATTGATTATGGGCGCATCCATCAAGCGACCGAACGACAGACTGCGCAATTCCGTCGAAGGACTGGCGGCCGGAAAACTCAACAACGCCATCCCCCATGCGGACTATAACAATGAAATCGGCGTCATGGCCCGCGCTATCCAGGTGTTGCAAAATGTCTGCCGCAACATGGATAACCAGCGGTGGATCAAGACGAATGTGGCAGAGATTGCCTCCCGATTGCAGCATGCCGAAGACTACAGCGGTCTGGCGCGAGAATTCATGTCCGCAGCTTGCCCATTGCTGGGGGCTGGTCTGGGCGCTTTATACCTTCATGAGGGAAATGAATTGCGACTGCTCGGCACCTATGGCTGGCGCGAGCGCAAGAACCTGAATCTGAAATTGGCGCTGGGCGAAGGGTTGCTCGGTCAAAGTGCGCTGGAGAAACAACCCATCACGATTACCAATCCACCGGAGGATTACATCAAGATCGGCTCGGCCCTGGGAGAAGCAACGCCCCGAACCGTTTCGGTATTGCCGATCATGCAGTTGGACGAGCTTCTCGGCATGCTGGAACTGGCGTCTTTCCAGCCTGTCAGCGAGCGCGAAACCGAGTTGCTCGATGCGCTGATACCTGTTCTGGCGACGAGCATGCAGATTCTGGAGCGGAACATCAACGCGCGGCGGCTGATGCAGGAGGCCCAGGAACGGGCCACGCAGATGGAAACGCAGGCGGCACAATTGGAAGAGCAATCCGTGGAGATGGAAGCCCAGCAGGCCGAGCTTCTCAAGATGGAGGATTGGTACCGCAGTATCGTGGAAGCCGCCAACGCCATGTTGGTGGTTGATGAGCAAGGCGTCATCATCCTCTGCAACCCCCAGGCCGAAACCATTTTTGGCTATGCAGAGGGTGAACTTGCCGGTCAGCGGGTGGACGCACTGCTGCCTTCCTGGGCTCAGGCAGATGCTCAGGCCAGGCTCATGGCAGCAGACGATCCATTGAAAAAGCATGCCATCATGAATTTGAATGCCCTTAGCAAGGATGGGAGCGAGGTTATCATCGAAGTGGCATTAAACAGGCTGCCGGACTCCGGGGACAAGGGCGCCTGTACATGCGTATCGGTCAGGGATTTGACGGGGCGTGGGGAAACACCGGTGACTTGAACACTATCTACAAGCCAATCCCGCTAACCGATAAGGTCGCAGGTAAACGGGATAAGCAAGCGGGAGCAAGTATGAATAAACTGAATGCCTACTTTCAAAGATTGACCGTGGTTCAGCGCGTGGCTGGCTTTGCCGCCATCTCCATTATCGCCGTCATGTTTGTCGGGCTGACAACATTTCCTGAACTCAACAAGCTGGCGGCAATCAACCAGCGTTTCTACGAACATTCCCTTACTACGACCAATACCGTCAGGGATATGAAATTCACGCTTCTCTACATGCGGCGCGTGACGCGGGATGCCATCTTTGAAACCGATCCCGGTAAACGGGCTGAACAAATCGCCAGCCTGGAAACGTATCACCGCACGTTTTTCGATCAAACTGCCATCCTCCGCAAATCGTTTCTCGGGGAGCAGCAACTGGTTTCCGATGCGGAAACACAGTATCGAAACCTGGTTGCCTATACCAACGAGTCGCTGGCGATACTCAAAGCCGGCAAGCAAGACGAAGCCTGGAAAAGATGCATTGACCGCACCCCCGGCAATCCGGGCCCGCTGGTTGCGGAAAAGCTCGATCAGATGCTCACGGAAGCTTCTGGAAGGGCGGCGAAGATGAACCAGGAGGCGAAAGATATCTACCAGAGCCAGGCGCGTGAGGCCATCTATGAGCTGGTGTTTGGTTTTTTGCTGCTTCTTGGCGCGGCATTCCTGTTCACGCGCTCCATTACCCGTCCACTCGGCGCGCTGCGCGGCAGCATCGTTGCGTTATCGGAAGGAAAACTGGCAGAGGTCATTCCCTTTCAAGACCAGAAAAATGAGATGGGTGAGATCAGTAGGGGGGTGGTGGTTTTACAGGATGTTTATCGCAAGATGGAAGCACAGGGCTGGGTCAAAACCCATGTCGGTGAAATCTCTACCAAGCTGCAGCAAGCCGGAACTTTTGTCGATCTAGCACAATCTTTTTTATCCTGCATTGCCCCGTTGGTCAGCGCCGGACATGCAGTAGTCTATATTCTCGACAAGGAGGACAACCGCCTACGCCTGATGGCCAGTTACGGCTATCGCGAACGCAAGCAGCTCAACCAGTCCTTCGGCATTGGCGAAGGCCTGGTTGGCCAGTGCGCTTTCGAAAAAGCGCCGATCACCCTGACCAACCCGCCGGAAGACTACGTGCGTATCGGGTCGGGGCTGGGTGAACTGACACCGAGATGCATTGCGGTGCTGCCGATTTTGCACACCGACAAAGTACTCGGCGTATTCGAGATCGCTTCATTCCAGTTCTTTGATGACAAGTCAATGGCGCTGTTGGAGCAGATCATGCCCATATTGGCCGCAAACCTGGAAATACTCGGACAGAGCCTCCAGACTCAGCGCCTGCTGGAAGAATCCCGGGAACAGGCAAAACGCATGGAAATGCAGGCTGCCCAGTTGGAAGAGCAGTCCGTGGAAATGGCCGCTCAGCAAAATGAACTCATGCAGACGGAAGCCCTGACCCGCCAAGCCGAGGAGCGGAGCCGGCTGATTCTCAACTCCGTAAGCGACGGGCTCTTTGGCCTTGGCATGGATGGCAAAATATCCTTCGTCAATCCGGCGACGTGTGCACTTCTTGGATATACGGAGGAAGAACTCATCGGCAAGCTGATGCATGCCCAGGTTCACTACGCCTATCACGACGGCTCGGAGTTTCCGCGGCTGCAGTGCCCTATGTACCTTTCTTCCCAGGACGGCATAGCCCGTACGGTGGACACGGAGGTTCTCTGGCGCAAGGACGGCAAGCCGATTCCCGTGGAATATACCACAACACCAGTCTGGAAAGACGGCCAGGTGGCCGGGACGGTCGTTTCGTGCCGCGACATTACAGAACGCAAGGAAGTTGAAACGGCGATGCGGGCAGCCAAGGAACTTGCCGAGGCCGCCTCCCAGACCAAAGCGGACTTTCTGGCGAATATGAGCCATGAGATCCGGACACCCATGAACGCCATCGTCGGGTTCTCAGGTTTGGCTATGAAGACGGATCTTGATAAAAAGCAGCGTGACTACATCCGCAAGATCCAGCAATCAGGTACACATCTTTTGGGAATCATCAACGACATCCTCGATTTCTCCAAAATAGAGGCAGGCAAGCTCTCGGTGGAGCAAACGGATTTTGAGCTGGAGAAGATGCTGGAGAATGTCTCCAACCTTATTTCCGAGAAAGCGACCAACAAAGGGCTGGAGCTGGTATTCGACATTCAGAAGGGAACTCCCAATTATCTCGTTGGCGACCCGCTGCGGCTCGGACAGATCATGGTCAATTACTCCAATAATGCCGTCAAGTTCACCGAGCAGGGTGAAATTGTCGTCGGCGTCCGAGTCGAAGAGGAAACCAACGAAAATGTGCTGATGCGCTTTTCCGTCCGAGATACGGGCATCGGCCTCACGGAGGAGCAGATCGGCAATCTGTTCCAGTCTTTCCAGCAGGCCGACATGTCCACATCGCGGAAGTACGGCGGCACGGGACTGGGGCTGGCCATCTCCAAAAAACTGGCCAACCTCATGGGCGGCGATGTGGTGGTCGAAAGCGAGTACGGCAAGGGAAGCACCTTCTGGTTTACCGCCCGTTTGGGCAAAGGCGTTGGCAAGGCAAGAACATTCCTGCCCGACCCCGATCTGAGGGGACGGCGGCTGCTGGTGGTGGACGACAACGAGATGAACCGCATCGTCCTTTCCGAGATGCTGACAGGCATGACCTTTACCGTGAGGGATGTCGCCTCCGGCAAGGCGGCGCTGGAGGAGATCCGCTCAGCCGCTGACGCGGGCCAGCCTTACGATGTCATCCTGCTCGACTGGCAGATGCCCGGCATGGACGGGATCGAAACGGCAAAAGCGATTCGAGCGTTACCCGTTTCTCCGCTTCCGCACATGGTCATGGTAACGGCCTACGGCCGCGAGGAGATATTGAAGGAGGCGGCCCTGGCGGGGCTCGAGGATGTGCTGATAAAACCGGTCGGCGCTTCGACGATGTTCGACACCATGGTCCAGGTTCTCGGCGGAAAGCGTGATGAAACCCAGGATGAGGATCAGCAGGCGACGCCGCTGGCACAAGACCTCAACACGATCAAGGGCTCTTCGATCCTTCTGGTGGAGGACAACGAGTTCAACCAGCAGATCGCCAGTGAACTGCTCGCCGATGCGGGATTCAAGGTGGATATCGCCGCAGATGGTCAGAAGTCCATCGAGATGCTCAATAAACATCTCTATGACATTGTGCTCATGGATATGCAGATGCCCGTTATGGATGGTGTGACGGCCACTATTGAAATTCGTAAAAATGACCGCTTCAAGGATCTGCCGATTTTAGCCATGACGGCAAACGTTATGGAGGCGGATGTGGAAAGATGCCGGAAAGCGGGCATGCAGGACCATATCGGTAAGCCGATCGATCCCGATGAGCTATTCGGCAAATTATTGAAGTGGGTGAAGCCGCGCCAGAGCGAAGAGGTGCAGGAAACGGCCGCACCGCCACCAACGGAAGCAACAAAGGAAGAGCTAAAACCGACCCGGCAGGACGACCTGCCCGAGATTCCGGGGCTCGACACCAAGCTCGGATTGAAACGGGTGATGGGCAAGAAGACCTTTTATGTTGACATGCTGAAAAAATATATCGAAAACCAGGGGCAGGCCCCTGTGCAGATCCTCCAAAGCCTGGATGCTGATGATTACGCGACGGCGGAGCGTCAGGCCCACACTGCCAAAGGGGTCAGCGGGAACATCGGCGCTACGGGGCTCCAGGGAATGGCAGCCGCCCTCGAGAAAGCTATCCGCGAGAAATCGCCTCGCGAGGAAATCGGGGCACTGCTGGCAACGTTCGGAGCGGCCCACGGCAAACTCATTGCCGGCCTGACGGAGGCTTTTCCGTCGGCAGTGGCTATGGAAGAGACGGCTACAGCGATCGATGAGGCAAAGGCAAAAGAGGTTTGCGAAAAAATGCGGGAGTTCCTAACCAACGATGACGCCGAGGCGGTGGACTATATCGAGGCGGAAAAGAACGCTCTGCGCTACATTATGGGGACAGATCACTTCGGCCCCTTCGCGCAGGCCATTGGGCAGTATGATTTTTCCCAAGCCCTGGAGTTATTAAAATCGCGGGTAGAACGCGCATGACGGCTAACCGTCAAAAAGAACAAAAAAATCTCCCCCACCCCCTCTTTGCCAAAGAGGGGGATAACAAATCCCCCCTTAGCAAGGGGAGATACAGGGGGATTTGATGCGTATTTTCAGATGAAAAAAAGTAGCAGCGAAGGGTGATCATGATGAATGGTAAACGGGTGCTCCTCACTAGTATCCTGGCGCTTCTTTTATCCACGTCCATCGCCCTGCCATCCCTGGCATCAGAGAAAGCCGGGGGCGGGCGGGTCGCCTTGACAGCGGAAGAGCAGGCCTTTCTGGCCGGCAAACAGTTGCGCCTCGG
Source organism: Deltaproteobacteria bacterium (assembly GCA_026388415.1). Taxonomy (NCBI): domain Bacteria; kingdom Pseudomonadati; phylum Myxococcota; class Myxococcia; species Deltaproteobacteria bacterium. The sequence goes on from JAPLJV010000044.1 coordinate 67,964, forward strand.
AGTGGACTCAGCCCGTCCGCCCTTTGAATTCCTTGATGAGAAAGGCGTATACTCGGGGATCAGCGCCGACTTTATGCAAGCAAGCCTCCAGCGTCTCGGCGTCCCCTTTGTCCTGGTTCCCGGCCTCAATGTCGGCGCCGCCATGAAGAAAATGAAAGAGGGCGAAATAGACGTTGTCCCTAAGATTTCGCCCGATCCGGAACGGGCGAAAGAGATCCTCTTTACCCGGTCCCATGCCACCTTTGCCTCGGTTATCGTTACGCGCCAGAATGTCCGCGCCATAAAGGGCATCGATGATCTCGCAGGGCTCAAGGTCGGCGTATTGAAGGGCCTTATTGTCGAGGCCAGCGTGAAACGCGACTTTCCCAATCTGCCGCTCATATCGCTGCCCGACGTCCGCACGGCTCTGGTCGAGCTTTCCTCCGGCCAAATTGATGTGTACATTGATAACATGGCCATCGTATCCTACAATATCGGCAAGCTCGGCTTGAACAACCTTAAAATCGCTGCCCAGACACCTTACAATTATGACATGGCCTTTGGCGTGAGAAAAGACTGGCCGCTTTTGGCATCGGCTCTCGATAAAGCTCTGGCAAGTCTGTCAAAAGAGGAAAAGATTGCAATAACGGATCGCTGGCTTCCCGTTGTATACCAGCAGTCGGGCATTAACTGGAAAGTATACCTCCCCATCGTTTTCGTGCTGCTCATCATAATCGTTACGGTGGTCATCTGGAACCGGAGTTTACGGCGCGTCATCGGGGAACGCGAGCTGATCCAGGCGGAACTCAAGGAAAATACCCGATTGCTTGAGTTCCGCAGTACGGTTAAGGCGAAGCTCGCCCAGATATCCATCGAGCTGCAACAGGCAGCATCTTTCGAGGAATTGGCGCGCACCTTTTTGTCTCAGATTGCACCCCTGACGGGTGCGGCCTATGGTGTCTTCTATCTTATGGATGAACAAAAACAACTGCTGCAAGCCGTGGGCGGGTACGGGTGGATGGAGGCGGAGGCAAAAAGCCGCCAGTTCCAGATTGGTCAGGGGCTCGTAGGGCAGTGCGCCCGGGAAAAGAAACCACTGAGTTTCAACAGCACCCCAGGCAGTCACATCCGGATTACCTGGGGAGGCGGGCAGTTCGATCCCCGGGCGATCCTGATGCAACCCATTTTAGAGCAGGATAAGATTCTCGCGGTGGTCGAGCTTGGCGCCCTGCAACCCTTCACCCCGGAGCACCAGGCGCTCCTTGACGAGATCATACCGACGGTGGCCTTGAATCTCTCAATCACCCGGCGGAATCTGACGACCCAGGAACTGCTGGCCAAGGGTCAGGAGCAGATTGCGGAGTTGGGCAAAGCGCGGAAAGCAACGTTAAATATCCTGGAAGATCTGGAATCATCGAGAAAAGAAACGGTCGCCACCATGCAGAAGATCAACGCCATGAGCCAGGCGGTCTATGACGCCCTCGTGATGATTGATGACCAGGGCAAGGTACAGTTCTGGAATCAGGGGGCGGTGAAGCTGTTCGGATATTCTGCCGAAGAGGCCATGGGCATAGATTTTCATACAGCGGTGGTTCCCGCAGGAGAACAGGAGAAAGCTCAGGCCGGACTCAGGCATTTTGCCGCGACAGGTCAGGGCGTTCTTTTTGGAGGCACAGTCGAGACCCATGCCGTCAACCGTGCAGGTCAGACTTTTCCCGTGGAGGTCAACCTGTCGCCCTTCCAGGTGGGAGAAAAGTGGTTTGCCGTAGGTACGGTGCGCAACATCACCGCACGCAAGCAGGCCGAAGCGGCACTGCGCACCAGCCAGAGTCAGATGCGCACCCTGGTGGACAGCTTTCAGTCCCTGATCTTTATGAAGGACGCCGAGGGGCGATATCTCCTGATTAACGCATTTAACGAACAGAATACAGGAGTCCCCGAACGGGACGTGCTTGGCAAGACCGATTTCGACATACTGCCCCGCGAACTGGCGGAAAAAATCGTTGCCCAGGATCGCGAGGTCATGGACGCGAGAAAAGGGGTGACCTTCGAGATGCCGGGGCGCCCGGGAACCGACCGAGTCTTTCTCGCCAACAAGGTGCCGTTGATCAACGAGATCGGTGAGGTTTACGGGATCTGTGGCATTTCCACCGACATCACGGATCGCAAACTGGCGGAAAAAGAGCTGCAGGAGAAGATGGAAGAGCTGGAGCGCTTCAGCCGCCTGACGGTCAACCGCGAAGAAAAGATGATCCAACTCAAGGAGGAGATCAATACCCTCCTAGAGCAGATGGGCAAGGAGAAAAGGTATAAGATCGTTGAGTAATAGCTAACCACTTCATTGAAAAGGAGGATACTATGTTCAAAGAGGAAAGAGACACATCGTTGTTCGATTGGAGCATGATCGGAAATATTGCGCAGGGCCGTCCCAATCTTGGCAATACCATGGATGTGGCGGTCTATCGCCTCATGCAGTTTACGCTGCGGGACGTCATTATTCAGGAGTTCGATACGGCAACGGCGGAGCGGATTTATTACAAGGCCGGCGAGCTTGCGGGCCGGGAAGTCTTCAATAATCTGATCACCCAAAAAACCGATTTCGGCCTCTTTGTGAAGGAATTGCAGGATCTTCTGGCTGCTTTGAAGATCGGCATCCTGAGAGTGGAAAAATCGGATATGGCGAAAATGGAATTCACGCTCACCGTCGCGGAAGATCTGGATTGTTCGGGACTGCCAATCTCCGACGAGACCATCTGTACCTACGACGAGGGATTTATCAGCGGCCTTTTGTTTGGTTTTTCCGGGAAAATATTCGTCGTAAAAGAGGTCGATTGCTGGTGCTCGGGTGACCGGGTATGCCGCTTTGAAGTCAAGCCAGGCGCTTAGGATAAAAAAATGATCCAGGTCAACGAGAGCGATATAGACAAGATTACGGAAGTATTTTTCTTGCTCCTCAAGGGAAAGAAGCCGGCGCCGATTACACTACCCGATGATCATCCCGACAATGAAATCCGGCAGGCTGTGGATTATATCAATAAATTCATTGCCGAATACACCGCCATGACCGACTTTGTCTATCATCTGGGGCGCGGAGATCTCAATCTTGATCCGCCGCGGGGAACCATGATTATTGGCCAATCGCTCAAGGCGCTGCATGCCAGCCTGCGCAATCTCACCTGGATTACCAAGCAGGTTGCCGCGGGAGACTTCAGCCATCAAGTCAGCTTTATGGGTGAATTTTCAACGGCCTTCAACAGCATGACCGAGCAGTTGCAAACCTCATTTCAGGAACGCAACAAATCATTGGAAGACCTCCATAATCAAATCGGGGAGTTGGGCAAGGCCCGCAAGGCCATGCTGAACATCCTGGAGGATCTTGATGAAGCCCGGCAGGAAGCCGACGGGGCCGCCAAGGCCAAGGCGGATTTTCTGGCGAACATGAGCCATGAAATCCGCACACCCATGAATGCCATCATCGGCTTTTCCGGTTTGGCCATGAAAACGGGCCTGGACCAGAAGCAACGCGACTATGTCCAGAAGATTCAGCAATCGGGCAAGCATCTGCTCGGCATCATCAACGATATCCTGGATTTCTCGAAGATCGAGGCGGGCAAGCTGGCGGTCGAACATACGGATTTTGAGCTGGAGAAGGTGCTGGATAACGTCTCCAATCTCATTTCCGAGAAGACCTCCTCGAAGGGACTTGAGCTTGTGTTTCGCACGGCGCAAGGAACCCCCGGTTATCTCGTGGGCGATCCGCTGCGGCTCGGGCAGATCCTGGTCAATTATGCCAACAATGCCGTCAAGTTTACCGATCAGGGCGAAATAGTAATTTCCGTCAATGTGATTGAAGAAACCGACCAGGACGGACTTTTCCGTTTTGCCGTGCGGGATACGGGCATTGGACTCACGGAGGAGCAGATCGGCAAACTGTTCCAGTCCTTCTCACAGGCCGACACTTCGACCTCGCGGAAGTACGGCGGCACGGGTCTGGGGCTGGCCATCTCCAAAAAACTTGCCACCCTCATGGGCGGGGACGTCGGCGTGGAAAGCGAATACGGCAAGGGCAGCACCTTCTGGTTCACGGCCCGCCTGGGCAAGGGCGTTGCCAAAGAGGGGCAGGAAAATGAGGCGCAGCAGGCAGCCCAGCTAATGGAAAATCTCAACAAGATCAAGGGTTCTTTGATCCTCCTGGCCGAAGACAACGAGTTCAACCAGCAGATCGCTACGGAACTTTTGACCGATGCGGGTTTTAAGGTCGAGGTGGCCGAAAATGGCCAGAGAGTCATCGAGATGCTGGAAAAACGTCTCTATGACATCGTGCTCATGGATATGCAGATGCCTGTAATGGACGGCGTTACGGCCACTAAGGGAATCCGTAAGGATGAACGCTTCAAGGATCTGCCTATTTTGGCTATGACGGCGAATGTCATGGAAGCGGATGTGGAGAAATGCCGGGAGGCGGGCATGCAGGACCATATCGGCAAGCCGATCGATCCCGATGAACTGTTCGGCAAATTATTGAAGTGGGTGAAGCCGCGCCAGAGCGAAGAGGTTCAGGAAACCGCGGCAACGCCGCCTGCGGAAGCAACAAAGGACGAGCCAAAACCGGCTCAGCAGGATGACGTCCCCGACATTCCGGGTCTGGATACGTCGCTTGGCCTAAAACGGGTCATGGGCAAGAAGAAATTTTACCTGGACATGCTGAAAAAGTATATCGAAAACCAGGGTCAGGCCCCGGCACAGATCCGCCAGAGCCTGGATTCCGATGATTACGCAACGGCAGAGCGGCAGGCCCATACAGCCAAGGGGGTAAGCGGCAACATCGGCGCCACGGAGCTGCAGGGCATGGCGGCTGCTCTGGAGAAGGCCATCCGGGAGAAATCACCGCGCGAGGAGATCGGGGCGCTGCTGGCAACTTTCGGAGCCGCCCATGGCAAGCTCATTGCGAGCCTGACTGGGGCTTTCCCTGCGGCTGTGGCTCCGGAAGAGTTGGTCGAGGTGGATGAGGCAAAGGCGGTGGCGGTTTACGAAAAAATGCGGGAGCTCCTTGCCAACGATGACAGCGAGGCGGTAGACTATCTGGAGACGGAAAAAACTGTTCTGCGTTACATACTGGGAGCAGAGCAATTTCAGCCCTTCGAGCACGCCGTCAAGCAGTACGGCTTTGCGCAAGCCCTGGAACTGTTAACGCAGTCGCCAACGGGGCAGAAACTTCCGGTCTGAGCAGCCGATCTGGCCGATTGAGCGAAGAACAGTTGCTTGTTATAAAAGGTTAGCGTCTTCCAACTTTGCTTTCATATAGTCTGTCGCTCGTTTCAGGCGCAGATGAGTCGCGATGCGGGCCAGCAGAACGGGGGTACGGATCGGTTTGGTGATGTAGTCCGCGGCGCCGAGTTCAAATCCTTTTGCCTCGTCTATAACGGCAGTCATTGCCGTGAGAAAAATGACCGGTATATCGGATGTTTGGGAATCGCTCTTGAGCTGGCGGCATACCTCGTAACCGTCCATCCCAGGCATCATAACGTCCAGCAGAATAAGATCCGGAGGATTGGCGGAAAAGGCAATATGCAGCGCATCCTTTCCGTTGGTGGCAACCTTGACCTGGTAGAGCTCTTTGAGAACCCCGCTTATTAAGGCAAGGTTGTCGGGAGTGTCATCTACAGCCAGAATCACCTGTTTTTCCGGTTGATCATTTGCTTCTACCATATTACCTCCTCAATAATTCATGTAAACTCTGGGCTGGTTGCGTTTTAACTCATTCGGTACTTACCGCGAAAACTTCAACGGGCTCGGCAATGTTCTTAAACGTCATGAAACCTTTAGAAGTAAAGGTTGCCGTCAGGAATTCGTCATCCACTTGCAGGGCCAAGGCATGGCGCTTCATCTGTTCCTGGGATGCCTGGATGGTCAAGATTTCCCCGCCCGCAGCGGCACTGCACAAGCGAGAGGCAAGATTGACCAGATGACCGAGCGCGGTATACTCCATCCGGTTTGCTGTGCCGATATTGCCCACCACGACTTCCCCGGTGGCCACCCCGATGCCGATGGCTCCCACCGGTTGGTTGGCCGCTTGCCTGCTTTCCATCCAGGCCTGATGAATTTTCTGCATCGAGGCTGCCGCGCTGAGGGCTTGCCAGGCATGGGTTTCATTGCGCAAGGGCGCGCCGAAGATAGCCATCAGGCCGTCGCCGAGAAACTTGTCCACCATGCCATCCATTTCTTCCACGTATTTTACCATGTTACTGAGGAAGGAATTCACTGTTTCCTGGACTTCTTCGGGCGAAAGCCGGTTCCCCAGCGCCGTGAAACCGCGCACGTCCACGAAGAGGATACTTACCTCCCGCTTGTCCATTTTCAGAAATTCATCTATCGGTGTTTCCTTGAGCTGATCAATGACCTTCGACGAAACATAGCGGGAAAAAGCATTCTCCAGAAATTTATTTTTCTCCTGCAAATATGCCCTGGCGCTCTGCAGCATAAGGTGGTTCTTTACCCGCGCCAGCACGATGGGGGGGCTGATCGGCTTGGTGATATAGTCTACCGCGCCCAGTTCCAATCCCATTTGCTCATCCTCGACCTCGGCCTTCGCCGTCAGGAAAATAACGGGGATGTCACTGGTGGTGCTGTTTTCCTTGAGACGACGGCATACCTCATATCCATCAATCCCCGGCATCATGACATCGAGCAGAATCAGATCAGGAGGTTCAGTGGACATGGCAATCTGTAAGGCCTTTTCGCCATTCAGGGCAACTTTCGTTTTGTAGAGCTCCTTGAGCAACGAACCCATCAATGCCAGATTATCCGGTGCGTCATCGACGATCAGAATGGTTTGCTTTTTTTGCTCAACAGTGGCTGCCATAAATCATCCAATCATTGTAGAGACCAACAGTTGCATCTTACAGCGCCTATGGATAGGGTACCATAAAATACCATGCTTTCACGAGGACACAGCATAGTGGAAAATATCCAGACTGTCAAGAAAAGTTGGCTGGCCGAATTGCCTCAAATAAAATGTTACCCAAGGAGGGGTTAAAAAGGGATCGAAAAGCAGGGGGTGCGTTATCCAGACCTTCCTGCCGACATTTTTCCCGCGAGATGTTGCTGGTATTCATAGTAACGCACCAGCTGCTCTCCCCAGTTCGGAATGTGCGAACACATCTCTACGCCGCCAGCTTTTTGGCATCACGAACTGAGGAAAGTATCTCTTGAAATGGCTGTTGAAATGGTATACACCTCCCAAAGGTCCATTTTAAGAGATATTATCACCGGAACTCAGCCGAAAGCGCTGATTCCTGTAGAACCTTTCCGTCTGGATCCTTCCTGCGCCGTACAGCCATCCAGATTTAGGTTTGAACTCCTTATTTGTGATATCAATAATATGACACTAAACTTAAGTGATCGTCATCAATGGATTCTCCAGTCCGAGATTCGTAACATGTCAATTGAATGTGCCCGGATGGGCGGCATTAACCTTTCGCAGGGGGTCTGTGATACTGAGGTGCCGCTTGAGGTCCGTCGCGGCGCTCAGGAAGCGATTGACGCCGGTTTCAATATTTATACGCGCTACGATGGCCTCGATGAGCTGCGGGCCGCCATTGCCGCGAAGCAGGAAAGATTCACCGGTCTTGCCATGAATCCGGAAAGCGAGATTGTCGTCAGCGCCGGGGCAACCGGGGCGTTGTACTGTACCTGTCTCTCGCTCCTGAACCCCGGTGACGAGGTCATCCTGTTTGAACCTTATTATGGCTATCATATCAACACTCTTATAGCGACGCAGGCCGTGCCTGTATATGTCCGCATGTCGGCCCCCGACTGGTCCTTTTCCCGCGACGATCTTGACTGCGTAAAAACACCCCGCACCCGGGCCATGATTGTCAATACGCCGGCCAATCCATCGGGTAAAGTATTTACACGCCACGAAATGGAAACAATTGCCGCTTTTGCCATCGCTAATGATTTATTTGTTTTTACTGATGAAATATATGAGCATTTTTTATACGACGGCAATCAGCATATCGCTTTGGCGACGCTGCCGGGGATGAAGGAACGGACGATTACGATTTCCGGCCTGTCGAAGACCTTCAGCATCACGGGGTGGCGCATTGGCTATTGTTTGTGCGAGGCCCGCTGGGCACAGACGATCGGCTACTTCAATGATCTTGTTTATGTCTGTGCACCCGCGCCATTGCAGATGGGAGTGGCCAAGGGTCTCATAAATCTTGGTCCGGAATATTATGAAGGACTGTTGACGGCCTACCTTAACAAGCGCAACAAGATTTGCAGCGCTCTGGCCCAGGCGGACATGCGGCCCTATATCCCCCAGGGCGCCTACTATGTCCTGGCCGACATGGCAGCTGTTCCCGGCAGCTCGGGCAAGGAAAAGGCCATGAATCTGCTCAGCAAAACCGGTGTCGCCTGTGTCCCCGGCGGAGCTTTTTATCACGATGACGGCGGAGAAAACCTGGCCAGATTCTGTTTCGCCAAGGAGGACCACATCCTCGATGAGGCCTGCGAAAGGCTGACAGGGCATTGAAATAGGAGGCGGTGATGGCAACGTTGCTCAGAACAACCATCGGTGATTTTTTTGATGATGTGGCCGCACGCTTCCCGACCCGGGAGGCGTTGATTGATCATCCCCGAGGGCGTAGATATTCCTATCAGGAATTGTTGACCATCGTGAACCAGTTGGCGAAGGGATTCCTGAAACTCGGTATCCGCAAAGGAGAACACCTGGCCCTCTGGACGCCCAACCTCTCCGAAGCGATCATCACCGAGTTTGCCGCAGCGAAGATCGGCGCGGTCCTGATGACCCTCGATACGAATGCCCAGCCCCAGCAGCTTGGCTATCAGCTCCGGCAGTCCGATTCCCGGACCCTCATCATGTCCGAAGGAATAAACGGTGCGGAACATATTGAGATGATCCGTCAGCTCTGCCCGGAGGTTGGATCTTCGGCGCCGGGGCATCTGGATTGTCAAGCCCTGCCGGAATTGAGACGCCTCATGGTGATTTCGGATCGGACCCAGCCGGGCATGCTGACCTGGCAAGGGGTCATGGAGGCCGGCCGGGACGTACCCGATTTGCCGCTGTCGGAACGACAAAGCTCCTGCCACGCGGATGATGTCGCCACGCTGCTCTACACCTCCGGAACGACCGGGGCGCCCAAAGGGGTGATGTCGTCCCACTTCGGGATCATTAACACCACGCTGGCCAGCGCGGAGAATCAGAAATTGACGGAAAGGGATCGGCTCTGTCTCTCCGTCCCCCTGTCCCACATGTTCGGCTGCATCTGCGTCGTTCTGGCGGCAATGATCAAAGGGGCCGCCATAGTCATCCCGTCGCAGACCTTTGCTCCGAAGCAGGTCCTGGAGGCGATCGCCGCGGAACGCTGCACCACGATTTATGGATCGCCCGGCGCCTTCATCGCTATGATGGAGGAGCCGGATTACGGGAAGTTCAATCTCCAATCGCTGAGAACCGGCATCATGGGGGGCGCCCAATGTCCGCTCGAAGTGATGAAGCGGGTCGCCGGGGAGATGGGGGCAAGGGAGATCGTCATCGGTTACGGCCAGACGGAGGCCTCTTCCTGGATCACGATGACCAGACCGGAAGATCCGTTGGAATTGCGCGTCTCCACGGTCGGAAGAGCCCTTCCTAACGTGGAGGTGAAACTGATAGATCCGCAGAGCGGCCGGGAAGTTGCCACCGGCGCCGTCGGCGAGATTTGCGCCCGGGGATACAATATGAAGGGCTACTACAAGATGCCCGCCGCCACCGCCAATGCCATTGATTCCGAAGGGTGGCTTCACACGGGAGACTTGGGAACCATGGACGCGGAGGGCTACGTGCGAACAACCGGCCGGATGAAGGATGTGATCGTTCGCGGCGGCGATACAATCTATCCCACCGAGATTGAAGAGATCCTCTTTTGCCACCCCCATATCTCGAACGTTCAGATATTTGGAGTTCCCAGTCAGTCCCTGGGTGAGGAGGTGGCGGCATGGATCAAACTCGAAGAGGGAGCCACAGCCACGGAGGAAGAAATGCTTCAATACTGCCGTGCGAAACTGCCCGCTTCCTGCCTGCCGGGCTACATCAAATTTGTTAAAGAATTCCCCATGACCCTGCTGGGCAAGGTCCAGAAGTTCCGCATGAGGGAGATGGCGATCAAGGAATACGGGCTGAGACAGGACTGATAAATTTCCTGTCTTTTTTGAGCCGTTTAGTTTATACGACTCCGTCAATTTATTCCAAGGAAAATATCTTTTATGTCACGAGCTGACAGATATCTGAAGGCATGCCGGCAGGAGAGCGTAGACTGTACGCCGGTGTGGATAATGAGACAGGCCGGCCGATACTTGGAAGAGTATCGTGCGGTGCGAGCCAGGCACAGTTTTATCGAGGTCTGCAAGACGCCGGAATTGGTCGTGGAAATAACAATGCAGCCAGTCGGGCGCTTTGAACTTGATGCCGCCATAATCTTTGCCGATATCCTGCTGCCCCTGGAAAAAATGGGGATCGATTTCGAATTCACCAAAGACGACGGCCCGCAGATAAACAATCCTGTCCGGTCTCATGCCGAGGTTGCCAAGATGCGGGCCATCAATCCCATAGAAGAAATGTCATACCTGATGGACGCCATCCGGATGGTGAAGCGCGAACTCAACGGCCTCGAGCCGCTGATTGGTTTTTCCGGCGCACCTTTTACGCTGGCGAGCTATATCACCGAGGGGAGCAGCTCCCGTAACTACGTCTTTACCAAGACGATGATGTACTCGGAACCTGATACATGGCATCTGCTCATGGAAAAGCTCACGGACATGGTGATCGTCTATCTGAACGACCAGATCAAGGCCGGCGTCCAGGCCGTCCAGATTTTTGACAGTTGGGTGGGGTGTCTTTCTCCGGCTGATTACCGGGAATTCGTCCTGCCCTATCAGAAGCGGCTTTTTGCCTCCCTGGACAAGTCCGTGCCGCACATCCATTTCGCCTTCGGCGCTTCGCACCTGCTCACGATGGTCCAGGAAGCCGGCGGTGACGTGATTGGGCTGGATTGGCGCATGGATATTGATGCGGCCTGGCAGGCGCTGCACCATGAACCCGGTGTGCAGGGAAACCTGGACCCGGTGGCACTTTATGGCTCCCGGGATTACATTAAACGGCGGGTGCAGGATATCACCGCCAGGGCCGACAATCGCAACGGCCACATCTTCAACCTCGGGCACGGCATCCTGCCTACCGCACCCACGGACAACGTGAAATACATGATTGATCTTGTCCACGAGTTGAGCGCCCGAAAATGACGACGGGCATAATCATGGTAACTCTCGGTGGGCCGCGCTCTCAGATGGAGATCCCGGAGTTCATCAGACGTTTTATCGGCCGGGACCTCCCCGCGCCGGCGATGAAGGCCGTTATCGAACGCTACGAGCTTATCGGCGGGTTTTCTCCCCTGACCAGCATCACCGCGGAACAGGCGCAGAAATTGAATGCAATGCTGGGTAATGACTATCTTTGCCTGCCCGCCTTTCGCTATTCCCCGCCCTTCATAGAGGATGTCATGGAGAGCGTGACGGCAGCCGGCGCGGCGCGGATTCTTTTTTTACTCCTTTCACCTTTTTACGCGAGCGTCACCACAGGCAATTACATAAACACGGCGCCGGCGAGCCGTACCAGCAGCAAATCGAAGCAACGGTGGCCACCGTCGTTGCACAAGCCGGTATCACCAATCATGCCCTCGGCTGGCAGAGCATTCCGAATAACGTCCCGGAAGCCTGGATAACCCCAACGGTGGAAGAACAGATTGACGCCATCGCTAAAGCCGGTTTTACGAGCATTATCCAGATCCCGATCGGGTTTACAGCCGATCACATTGAGACGCTCTACGATATTGACATCACGCACCGGCAGTACGCGCTGGCCAGGGGTCTTTCCTTTCGGCGCCTGTCTTCTCTCAATGCCGGTGATACATTTGTGCAAGCCTTGCAAGAGATAGTGCACAGGTCTGTAAATCTCCCCTAACCCCTCTTTGTCAAAGAGGGGAATCAATGGATACTCCCCCTTTAGCAAAGGGGGATTGAGGGGGATTTGAGGTTAGGGATTATAGATGAACAGGATTGCTATCATCGGCGGCGGAATTTCCGCCCTGGCCTGTGCCGTAAATTTGAAGGAGCAGGGATTAGACTTCACGCTCTTTGAAAAGGAAAACTATGCCGGCGGCAAGCTTTACACGGAAAAATTCGGCGATCTGACGATAGAAGGCGGACCGGACAGTTATCTTCCCGAAAAATTCTGGTCCGTGCAACTTATTAAAAAAGTTGGCCTGGCCGCGAAGATGCTCTGTTCCAACGACGAGTCCAAGGGTACCTTCATCTATTCCGGGGGGCGACTCCACGCCCTGCCCGAGGGCGTCATGCTCATGGTGCCGACAATGATCATGCCGCTTGCCAAGTCCAGCCTTATCTCTTGGCCGGGCAAAATAAGGATGGGGATGGAGTTGTTTGTCCCACCCCGCACAGATATGAAAGACGAAAGCCTGGCAGAGTTCGTGACGCGACGTCTGGGCAGGGAATGCCTGGAAAAAATAGCCGAACCGCTGGTAGCCGGCATCCACACCTCCAATCCCGACAATATGAGCGTACATGCCGCTTTTCCGCGTTTCGTAGATATGGAGAGCAAGTCCGGCAGCCTGATCAAGGGCATGATCGCGGTCATGAAAAAGATGCCGCCGCAAAACCCGGCCGGGTCAACATCCACTCCCAAGATGACGTACTTCATGTCGCTGCAGGAAGGCATGCAGTCATTGGCAGACGCATGCATGTCCTATATTGGCGCCGAACGGGTCAAGACGGGAATGCCCGTGGTATCGGTTGCAAGGCATGCTCAAGCCTACCGCCTGGTATTCGATGATGCCTCCACGGCTGATTTTGATGCGGTCGTACTGGCCACACCATCCTACATTACGAGTGATATCCTGAAATTGGCGGATGAAAAGCTGTGTGCCATGCTGGCGGCAATCGAGTGGTCGGCATCGGCTACGGTTTCCATCGCTTTCCGGAAAGAAGATATGAAAAAGCCCCTGCCCGGCTTCGGATTCATAGTCCCCCGCGTGGAGAACCGAAGGATTAACGCCTGCACCTGGAGTTCCGTGAAATGGTCGCACCGGGCGCCCGCCGATACCGTTCTCATCAGATGTTTTGTAGGCGGCGGACATCACGAAGAACTCGTCGTCTGCGACGACAACGAACTGCTCGGCATAATTCGGGAAGAATTAGCCGTAATGATCGGCATCAAGGCGGAACCGTCATTCTTCAAGGTTTACAGGTGGTTCAAGGGGATGCCCAAATATACCGTCGGCCACCTGGGACGTATTGCGGCCATTGACGAAAAACTCAAGGAGTATCCGGGGCTATTTCTGATTGGCTGCAGCTACCGCGGGATCGGGATGGGGGACTGCGTGAAAAGCGGTTTTGACGCCGCCGCAGCCATTGGTGTGGGGTGAAAGCGATATGACCGTATCTATCTTCTCATGTTGGGAATCTCCTAAAAAGGTTAGGTCTTTCCGTATTTGTCTAATAACGCTGGTTCTTGTTCTAATATTTACCGCCACTGCATCCGCCGCAACGAGAAAACACTCCGTACGCAAAGCCCATAAGCATCGCGCCAGGCCGCCCGTTTCATCAGTAATTTCCCGCGACCCTTACATCGGCGCCATTGTCGTAAACGCCGACACGGGCCGGGTAATTTTTGAAGACAAGGCTGATGCCGTTGGTTATCCGGCCAGTGTTGTAAAGCTTATCAATATGCTGATTATCCTGGAAAAGGCTCAGCAGGGGGCCATCAGGTTCTCCGACACTGTTACGGTTACCGCCCAATCCGTTAACGTGGGCGGATCACAGGCAAACCTGCGTAATAAAGAAGCCTTCTCCGTAGATGATTTACTTTATGCACTAATGATTAAATCGGCAAACGATGCGGCCACGGCGCTGGCCATTCACGTTGCCGGTTCCAAGGTAGCCTTTATAGATTTGATGAACAAAAAAGCAAAGGAACTGGGTATGACCTCAACTCAATTCAATTCTGTCAATGGTCTTCCTCCTTCGCTGGGAACAAGACCTCCGGATAAAGCTACGGCGCGCGATCTTGCCGTGCTCGCCCGGGCAGTGCTTAAGTATCCTGATACCTTGCGTTATACTTCAAGGAGATTCTATGCCTTCCGCAAGGGCGAATTCGATATGAATAATCATAATCACTTGCTGGGGGTGGTAGCAGGATGCGACGGATTGAAGACGGGATACTTCGCAAGAGCAGGTTTTTCGATCGTCGCCACGGCTCAGCAAAACAACATACGCCTGATTGCCGTAGTGCTGGGAAGCCGGTATCGGCAAACACGCGATCGTCAAGCCAGGGCGCTCTTGGCCGAATGTTTCCAGTCTTTAGCTCGCCCATCCGCCTCGGCACTGGCCAATAGCATCACCAGGCAGAACTAATTCCTCACAACGCCCGCATCCACTCTGGTTTAAGCCCAATCTCTCCACGCAAGGCAGCGTCAATCAAATCCAGGGCTTTCTTTTTCCCGCTCGGCAGCTTGGCCTTGATGGGCAGGTAATTGGAGGCATGATTGGAGAAAAAATATCCCCGCGTCAGGTTGGTACAGGCGATCATTTCCCGTAATTCTCTGAGCAGGCCCAGTTCGTCCGGCAAGACAAATTTACCCTGTACGTAATCCTGATAAAGTGGCGTGCCCGGAATGAGCATGACCGTTAAAGCCCCGACAAAATTCGGGTCCATGGCGCTCAAAAGCTCGCCCGTCGCCCTGGCGTGCTGGAGCGACTTTTCGCGGCCACCGATTCCTAAAAGAACGGTAACCGAAAGCTCTATGTCTGCCTCTTTCACCCGGCGCCCCATCTCTATGCACGTCTCGGCAGTGGAACCTTTGTGAATCGCTTTTCTGATCTCATCATCTCCGGTTTCGACCCCATAGAAAAGGATGCCCAGATTATTCCGGCGCAATTGAATTAAATCTTCCAAGGATTTCCTCTTGACGCCTTTGACACTGGCATAGGCCCCTACCCTCTTCACCCTGGGCAAATGTTCTTTAATGCGTTCCAGAATCCACATCAGCCGCTGCTGGGGAATAATCAGGGCATCACCATCCATCAAAAAGAGACGATCCTGATCCTGCATATATTTGGCCGCAAAAAGGATATCACCCAGTATAGTCTCATCATCCTTGATCCGGAAACGCTTGTCATGGTAGGAGCCGCAAAAGGTACACTTGTTATGCGAGCAACCGAGAGTTACCTGCAGCAGGATGCTGTCCGCCTCGCTGGGCGGCCTGATGCAAGCCCCTTCATAGTGCATGCCTTCATTTGCATTAAACCAGCTCATTATTATTCCTCCTCACTTGCCCCACTTCAATTTGGCATAGAGCATGCCAATACCTAAAACCAGGGACACGCTGTTCCATAAAATGACGGAAAGCAGGCCCAGCCAGATGCCGTAGGACAGCCAGAAGGCAATGCCGATGACAAACAGCACGCTGAAGGTAAGGCTGATCTCATGGGCGCTCCGAAGCTTGAACAGCCGCCAAACCTGCGGAAACAAGCCTACGGTAGTCAACAATCCACCGATAAATCCGATCCATTCCCGCCAGTCCAAATATCTCTCCCCGATTTTCTCTATTTACTCCGCTTGACCATCATAGAACTTATCCTTGCTGACAGCAGGCTGGGATGCCATTGATTTAACAAGGTCATGCGTAAAAGCTGCTTCGGTGCATCTACTGTTACCTTATAAATAACGCACTATCAATAATTTTCTTCCCCAGCTACCGCTACCCCCCGTCCAAAATCATTCCCTGGCACACAAATTCGATGCCCGGAAAATTTTATAAAAAATTGGGAAATATGTCCTTTCTTTTTCGATGGCTTTTGTGTATAAGGAGACGAAGGTTGCAGTTTTCGGAGGGAGGTTTTTGTGATGAGCAGGGTTGATGCTATCTTTCTGAAAGCATTAGAAGCGCATCCCCCGGCAGGATGCAAGATTTCAATGCGTAATGGTTATCTTTACTTGGGACACAATTACTCTGGGATGAATACATCCAGGCAGAACACTCCATAAACTGGGAACCGACTCAATAATAGAGGCAAGGTATGTGGCGACGTGCAATCAGGATTGTATTGAGCCTGCCGTTCCTTATTGTAACAGGATTGTTCTCTATCTATCTGGTGTTCGGCTTTTTTCTGATCAACCCGCTGGCTCAAAAGCTATTGCCCTGGGTGGCCGAAACAAAACTTGCCAGCAGGTTGAGCGTGCAGCAAGTTAAATTCAATCCTATCACACTTGAAACTACCGTGGATGGCTTGAAACTGACCGAGCCAAACGGTAAGTTCCTCGCCGGTTTTGAGCAGCTCTACCTCAACATCGGTGTCACGGGACTGCTCCGCTTGGCTTGGCGTATTCAGGATATTCAAATCAAGAGCCCGCGTGCGCTGTTGGCGGTGCAACCTGATGGCAAGTTCAATTGGGCTGCGCTGATCACCAATCTGAATAAAGACAAAAAGCCACCGTCGGGGACCGTGGCAAGAGTGCTGATCGATCACATCAAAATTGACGACGGTAAGGTCGAGTACACCGACGCCAACCGTGCAGGCCGTCCGTTCAAAGCTGTGTTGCAGCCGCTCGGGATTGAGTTCGATGGCTTGTCCACGTTGCCCGGCGATCACGGCAATTACAGAATTGTTGCCAAATTGCCTGAGCAGGGCGCTAAGCTTAAATTGAAGGGTGATATAGGGTTGAACCCGCTATCGACCAAGGGCGAAATCGCTCTGGATGGCATGCGGCTGGCCGATTTGCAGTATTTGTTCAAGAATCCGCGCAAATTCGAACTTTTGTCCGGCACGCTGACTGCGGATTTACGTTACCGCTTCGCCATGGTACACAACAAGACGGGAGCGGACGCGCCTTCGGTGCAGGTCAACGATGCAAATCTCAGCTTAAAGAATTTCGTACTGGCTCCGCGCCGTGGTGGTTCGCCTGTGCTCGAACTTACCGAGTTGCAGATCGGCAATGCGAACATAGATCTGGCGCAGTGCCGTGTCGAAGTAGCGACCGTGAACCTGATTGGTGGCAAACTGGCGGCAACCCGCAATGTTAAGGGCACTCTGGATTGGCAAACGATGTTTGCCGCAGACAAGGAGAAAACAGCGCCGACATCCTTTGTACAATCTCCGCCTGAAGCAAGCGCACCAGCGCAGCCCTGGAAAATCGCAGTACATGCAATCAAGCTGGCTGACTGGGCGGCGCGCTTTACCGACCAGGGGTTTGCCAAACCGCTCATCGTGAGCGCAAATGGCCTTGGGATGACCGCAGCGCTGACGGGTGAAGTTGGTGACAAGCAGGCAATCGAAGTCAGCCCGGTAAATGTATCCCTGGGGCTGGTACGGGTTATGTCGGGTGAGCAGAAAGTGGCTGCGCTGCAAAGCGCCGCACTGGTCAACGCGAAACTGAAGTTGGCGGAAAACCGGCTCGTTATCGACGCAGTGGAATTGCACGACATAAGCACCGCGGTGATGCTGGACAAGAACAAAATCCTCAACTGGGCCGAGATAATGAAAGCTGCCCCGGACGTTCCAACACCAGCGCCGCAAAAGCACGCAACGGTCAAGTCAGCCGCCGCGGACAAACCCGGCATGGCTGTCGAGCTTGCACGCTTCAGTCTGGACGGTCTCGAAATCAGAATCGTTGATCAGTCGACCAACGCACCGGTCAAACTCGATGTCGCCAAGGGCTTTGTGACGATGAACAACCTGAGTCTCGATACGAACAAACCCGTGCCGATAGAAGCCGGTTTTAGCCTCAAACAAGGTGGAAATTTCAAAGCCCACGGCAATATCACCCCGGGCAATGCGTCGGGCAAACTCGACCTAACGCTCGTCGGTCTGTCGTTGAAACCCTTTACGTCTTATGTCAACCAGTTTGCCAAGCTCAATCTGCATTCGGGTGCGGCTTCTACACGCGGCAAGCTCATGTTTGTGCGAGCCGAAACGGGGATGAAAGTGGATTTTGGCGGTGGCTTTGCGGTAGACGACCTTGCCCTCACCAAAGAAGTATCAGGAGATCTTTTTTTCGGGTGGGAAAGGCTGTCCTCGGACAGCCTGGAGTTAAAACTGAGTCCAAATCGCCTGCACATGAACGAGTTGGTGGCGTCACATCCATTCAGTAAGGTCATTATTTTTGAAGACAAGGATATGAACCTGAAGCGTATTTTGCGTAATTCAGAGACGGAGGGCGCTAAAACGGCAAAGGCAGAAATACCTGCGAAGACAGAGACACGCGAAGAAACTGCTGTCTTCCCGTTTGCTATAGAGCGTCTGCGTATAGTCAGTGCCAACGTCGCGTTTGCCGACCTCTCGCTGAAGCCACAGTTCGGCACGCTGATGCACGACCTCACCGGTGTGGTCACAGGCCTTTCCAATGATCCGGCGACGATGGCGTTGGTGGAACTTGACGGCAAGGTGGACGAATTTGGCTCAGCCCGCATTCGTGGCTCGGTCCAGCCATTCAGGGCGACCGATTTCACTGACTTGAAGCTCACCTTCCGAAATCTTGAAATGGCCAACATGACTCCGTACTCGGGGAAATTTGCCGGGCGGAGAGTCGAATCCGGCAAGCTTGCGGTCGATCTCGAATACAAGGTCAAGCAGCGCCAGTTGGCTGGCGATAACAAGATCGTGATCAACAAACTCAAACTCGGCGAGCGGGTCGACAGCCCGGAGGCGATAAACATACCGCTCGACCTGGCGATTGCGCTATTGGAAGATAGCGAAGGCATCATCGACCTGGATTTGCCAGTTTCGGGAAACCTCGATGACCCGCAGTTCAGCTACGGTAAGGTTATCTGGAAAGCTATCGTCAACGTGCTGACCAAACTCGTAACATCACCCTTCCGCGCGCTCGGCAGTTTGATGGGAATCAGTTCCGACAAGCTTGAAGCGGTGGAATTCGACTTCGGTGCAGCGACTCTATTGCCGCCCGAACAGGAGAAACTCAAGGAAATCGGCAAGACGCTCCTCAAACGGCCTGCGCTCACGCTGTCCATTGCCCCCGCCTATGCCTTGAAGAAGGATACCCGCGCGATCCAGGAATTTAGGATCCGACGCGATGTCGCACGAAGCATGGAGTTGAATGTCGAGCCTGATCACGACCCGGGGCCGGTCGACACCGCCAATCCTCGTGCGCAAAAAGCTCTGGAGACTTTATATGGTGATCGTTTTGACAACCAGGGCGGGTTGAAGGTGATCAAGTCCGAATACGAAAAACCCAAAGATAGCGTGAAGACGATTCATGCCGACATGCTGGAACGCCTGACCTTGCAGATTCCCGTAACAAACGTCGAATTGAAACAGCTGGCGCAGTCGCGCGGCAAAGCGGTGCAGCAGGCACTGATAACACTGGGTAAGATGGATACAGCCAAAATCAGCGTGGGCGAGCCTGTGAATAAAGACGATGACGGGAAGGTCGTAGTATGCAAGATAAGCCTGAGTACAGGCAACCACTAATTTCAGAAAGGAGATACGAAATGAAGCAGTACGGCGCAGAATTCTTTGGAACATTTTGGTTGGTTCTTGGCGGCTGTGGTAGTGCAGTTTTGGCAGCCGCATTTCCTGGGGTTGGTATTGGATTGCTGGGCGTTTCCCTTGCGTTCGGTCTAACAGTTTTAACCATGGCCTACGCGATCGGACACATATCCGGCTGCCATCTCAACCCAGCTGTGTCCATTGGGCTTTGGGCTGGCGGGCGCTTTCCTGCTGACAAGCTCCTGCCGTACATCATTGCACAAGTCCTCGGAGGCATTGTGGCCGGTGGTGTTCTCTACCTTATTGCCTCTGGCAAGGCCGGATTCATGGTATCAGCTGGTTTTGCGTCAAATGGATATGGTATCCATTCGCCTGGTGGTTTCTCGTTGCTATCGGCGTTGGTTACCGAGATTGTCATGACCATGATGTTTCTTCTGATCATCCTCGGTGCTACGGACAAACGGGCACCGCAAGGGTTCGCCCCGATAGCCATCGGCCTCGGACTTACATTGATTCACCTAATCAGCATCCCGGTCACTAACACATCGGTTAACCCTGCCCGCAGTACCGCCGTCGCTTTGTTTGTTGGCGATTGGGCCATTATGCAGCTTTGGCTGTTCTGGGTCGCTCCGATCATTGGTGCTGTGTTAGGTGCCCTCGTTTATCGTTTCATCGGTGATAGTGAGTAGTAATCCTGTCAAACAACACGTAGTAGAGGAGGTGAGGTATGATCAAAGAATTTAAAGAGTTCATTATGAAGGGAAATGTGCTTGACATGGCGGTGGGCATCATCATTGGTGCAGCCTTTGGCAAGGTTGTCACATCTTTTGTAAGCGATGTACTGATGCCCCCCATAGGCCTTCTGCTCGGAAAGGTTGATTTCAGTAACCTATTCATCAACCTATCAGGTAAATCATTTGAATCGCTGGCTGATGCAAAAAAAGCCGGAGCTGCAACACTCAACTATGGGCTCTTTCTTAACACAACGATTGACTTTCTTATTGTAGGTTTTGCCATATTCATCATGGTTAGGCAGGTCAATCGCATGAAACGCCAGGAGGTAGCTCCCGCACCTACAAACCGAGAGTGTCCGTTCTGCTATACTGCGATCCCGATTAAGGCCACCCGCTGCCCATATTGCACATCGGAACTTGCTTCCCGGTAACTTTGCCTGTGCCGGGATGGGTGAGAGGAACTGACATCAATAAAGACAGACAGAAAGGAGTATTTCATGAAACGGTTGATATTTGCACTAGTAATATCTATGGTCATAGGTAACATCCCGGCATTTGCATCGGATGTTGGCGTATCCATTAGCATTGGGCAACCGGGCTTCTATGGTCGCATTGACTTAGGGAACGCTCCCCAACCACAATTAATCTTGCCGCAACCGGTTATTATACAGCCTGTGCCACAGGGTAGGGCTGTCCAGCCAATTTATCTGCGTGTACCTCCTGATCACCAGAAGAACTGGAGCAGACACTGCCGCGATTACAATGCCTGCGGTCAGCCGGTATATTTTGTCAAGGATAAGTGGTACAATGACGTATATTCTCCCCATTACAATAAACAACATGGCAAACGGGGAGGCGACAGCCGTGACGATAGTCGCGGCAGAGGACACGACAAAGGCAACGATAGAGGCCGGCATCAAGGTCGCGATAGGGATTAATGTTTATCAAACGATATTTCCTTAATAGCAAGTATTGTTACCTTGATAATTGCGATATTTGTTCCTCAAAACAATGATTAAGTGTATTTTGCTAAGAGATAAGGAGGCAATAATGAAAAGAGCATATTTCATAATGAGTCTTACTCTACTGATGGGGATAATTATTAACAGCAACTCATTAGTCAGGGCGGCAGATTCGGGGTTAGTCCAGTTAATCACTAAAGACCTTGGGGTAACGGAAAAACAGGCAACAGGAGGAACTGGGGCCATATTCAATCTTGCCAAACATAATTTGGGTGCTGATGATTTTACGCAGGTAGCCAAGGCTGTTCCTGGCATAGACAAAATGATGGCGGCAGCGCCCAAACCGGAAGGAGTGGCGGGGATGCTCGGAGGTGCCTCATTAGGGGGAAGTACTCCATCAGTGGGCGGAGTTGCGAGCCTGGCCGGAAGTTTCTCGAAACTGGGAATGAAGGCAGGTATGGTGAATGCGTTCATGCCCATTGTCCTTAACTATGTAAAGTCCAAGGGAGGGGAACCGCTCATGCTAATCCTGCAAAGCGCTTTGAAGTAAGGCAGGTCACATCAAAGCAAGTTTACTTTCAGATTTTCAACAATTTTTTTAGATAAGAAAGGATGAAACAATGAAAAAGACAGTTTGGTTATTTTTTATGGTTATTATGGTTCTTATTCTGGCTTCGTCTGCATACGCCGACAATAAGGCCAAGGCATTCTCCTTCAGTCCCTTTGTTGGAGGCTATATGTTCGAGGGCAACGAGAATCTGAATAACAAGCCGATTGCCGGTCTCCGTTTGGGCTACGATTTCACCAAGAATTGGGGGGTGGAGGGGCTTTTTGAATATCTGAAAACGGAATACGATATCCCCGCTTTAACCTCCAAGACAAATGTTTTTGGCTATCGCCTGGAAGCTCTTTATAACTTCATGCCGGAAAGCCGGTGGGTACCATACCTGGCCGTGGGCGCAGGAGGCAGAAGCCTCGGTTATGATCATGAGCTGGTGAATAACAGGAACCAAGTTGCCCTTGATTACGGGGCCGGGCTGAAATATTTCCTCTACAGTGATGTGGCCCTTCGCGGGGATGTGCGGCACATCATTGCACTGAATGACAGGTTTAACAACCTGGAATACACCCTGGGTGCAACCGTTTACTTTGGTGGTTCCAAGCAGGCGGCGGCGCCGGTCGTTGTTGATTCGGATAACGACGGCGTATCCGACAATTACGATAAATGCCCCGGTACGCCGATAGGCGTCAAAGTTGATCAGGACGGTTGTCCTCTGGATACCGACAAGGACGGCGTTACCGACAATCTGGACAAGTGTCCCGGCACGCCGGAAGGTGTGAAGGTGGATCAGGACGGTTGTCCACTGGATTCCGATAAGGACGGTGTTGCCGACTATCTCGATAAGTGCCCCGGTACGCCGATAGGCGTCAAGGTTGATCAGGACGGTTGTCCGCTGGACTCCGATAAGGATGGAGTGCCCGACTATCTCGACAAGTGCCCCGGTACACCGATGGGTGTCAAGGTAGATGAGAATGGTTGCCCACCCGTGGAACAGCTTCAGGAAGTTCGAGCGGAGGCTCCGGCTGCTGCTGCCGTAGTGGAGACGAAGGAAGCAGTGGCCGCGGCTGCAGTTGCCAAGGAAATATTCGAGAAAGGCCGGGCGACCATCAATGTCGAGTTTGATACCAATAAGGCAGATATCAAGCCCGCCTTTGATAAAGAGATTCAGAAATTTGCCGATGTCATGAAAAATTACCCCGATCTCAAAGTGGTGATTGAGGGGCATACGGACAATGTCGGCGGCAAAGTTCCTAATGAGAAGCTTTCCGCGAAACGGGCCAACAGCGTGAAAGACTATTTGACGAAGAAATTTGGCATAGCAGAATCACGCTTGACGGCCAAAGGCTACGGTATGTCCAAGCCGCTTGACAGCAATAAGACGAAAGCGGGCAGGCAGAAAAACCGCCGGGTTGAAGCGGCAGTTGATTATACAATCAAGAAATAAACGGATCGTGGGCCTCTCGTCCATAGGGATGGGGGGCCCACTCTTGCGTTATTAACTTTTCATCTATTTAGTTTCTCGAGCTTTTCCTGCTCAGTCTTACATTTGATGCAAAGAGTGGTGGCAGGTCTGTAAGTCATAGCCGATGTGCCCATCACATTGGCAGTCTAACGCACTGTATTTACGATGTTTATAATTTAAATATTTTTATCGTACCCCCTAAGATACCCCCAAAAATTAAAGTACCTCCCTTTATCTCTTCTCTATGATATCATTTGCAACCATATCTTCAAACGCATATTTCTTTTTTCCTTTCCGGTCATTTTTTGTCCAGCTCCTGTAACTGAAGGGCAAGTGCGCCCTTACATATTCAATTGACATAACCGAATATTTTCCCTATCCTCGATCCAGCGGACTCGATAATTTCTTTGGAGGAATGACGGGATGAAAGAAGGCGAGAGCAACCTGCTCTACTATGGGGACAACCTGGACATTCTCCGCCGCTATGTGAAGGACGAGACGGTTGACCTCGTTTATCTGGACCCTCCTTTCAACTCCAATACCAATTACAATGTCCTCTTCGCGGAAAAAGACGGGAGCAAGGCCGCAAGTCAGATTCAGGCTTTCTCGGATACCTGGACCTGGAATCAGGAAAGCGAATCCACCTTTGCAGAGATAGTGATGGCGGGAGGGAAGGTCTCCGATTGCCTGCAAGCATTCAGGAATTTTCTGGGCGAATGCGACATGCTGGCCTACCTCGTGATGATGGCCCCGCGTCTGGCAGAACTTCGGCGGGTGATGAGATCAACTGCGAGCATTTACCTTCACTGCGACCCGACGGCAAGTCACTATCTGAAGATGCTTATGGACGCCGTTTTCGGACCGATCAACTTCAGGAATGAGATTATCTGGAAGCGGACAACATCGAAATCCCTGATGACGCGAAGACTGCCATCAAACCATGATGTCATATTGAATTACCAGGCTTCTCCGGATGCATGTTGGAATGCGGACGCCATGTTTTCTGCGTATGATCTTGCCAATCTGGATGAGAAGACTACGGGTAAGTACTGCCAGCGAGACAAGGACGGAAGACTGTATCAGTTGGACAACCTGAGCAACCCTAACCCTGACCGCCCAAACTTGACATATGAATTTCTCGGAGTCACCAAGGTTTGGCGTTGGACAAAGGAACGTATGCAGAAAGCGTATGAAGACGGACTTGTAATCCAGCCGAGTCCGGGCGCAATACCACGGTTCAAGCGGTATCTGGACGAGCAAAAAGGGAAACCGCTTGATGATGTCTGGACCGATATTCCGCCTCTCAATTCACAGGCGGCGGAACGTCTCGGATACCCGACGCAGAAGCCGGTTGCTCTCCTGGAAAGAATAATTCGTGCCTCATGCCCGGAAGGCGGCCTTGTCCTTGACCCCTTCTGTGGATGTGGGACCACGATTGCCGCCGCACAGGCGCTGGGCCATCCGTGGATAGGAATTGACATTACACACCTTGCCATAACCCTCATCAAGCAACGCATGAAGGATTCCTTCGGCATCGAGCAGGGTGTTCGCGCCACACCGACGGGAAAAGTGAGGGAAACGGTGGCGGAATATGGAGCGGTAACAAAGCGTCCTTTCCATGTCGTGGGCGAGCCTACAAGCGAGCCGGACGCGGAGGCACTGGCGGCCTCGGACCCGTATCAATTCCAATGGTGGGCGCTGGGACTTGTGGGGGCGCGGCCCGTCGAGCAGAAAAAGGGAGCGGACAAAGGTATTGACGGGCGGATCATCTTCCAAGGGGACAAGCCAGGCACCTTTGAAAGCGTCATCCTGTCGGTAAAGGCAGGGAAGACCGGCTCCACGCACGTCCGAGATCTGAAAGGGGTCCTGGAGCGGGAAAAGGCAGCGATTGGCGTTCTTATCTCAATGCAAGAACCACCTGGACCAATGAAAACCGAAGCAGTGACGGCGGGATTTTATGAGTCCGCCTTATGGGGAAAGAAGTACCCGAAGTTGCAAC
This sequence comes from Deltaproteobacteria bacterium, assembly GCA_026388415.1. Lineage (NCBI taxonomy): Bacteria > Pseudomonadati > Myxococcota > Myxococcia > Deltaproteobacteria bacterium. Next base: position 93,243 of record JAPLJV010000044.1, read on the forward strand.
TTTTCACAGTAGCCGAACTGCTGGCCGGGAAGAAAATAGAAATGCCTCCAATCCGGCAAGTGGGGGCGACGTTCAAAAAGGCTCCGAAGGCGGGGGCGGAAAAGAAAGCTGAGCAACAGGAATTGCAGGTATGATTATTTACGGTCGCCCTTTTCATCCAGCACAATAAATATTATCTGGGAGTTGTCTTATGTGGGGAATTATAAGAAAAGACCTGGAACCCATCCACAGCTTCGCTCTGCAATTTGACCAAAATTACAACCCTGAAAAGTTAGGGGCGTGGGGAATAATCTTTTTATGATGTGGTGCGTTGGCAAGCAGGAATAGTTTATGGATTGAGAGATTAAAGAAAAGTGAGATTTTGGTACGTCCATCTGACTTAGGTAAGGTCATGCAGGGATCAGACGTTTGCACAAGCGATGATTACGCTGCAAAGTTTAGTGAATTTATCAGGAAGTGGTGTAACGACAGAGTAGCCATTGACGTAGCCGAAAAAAGAATGGAGAAATACAGAGGGAAAATTAGTGAAAAAACCTTTCTCAACCAAAAAACATACCTTACACTGGCGTACATACTCAATAGCCTAACAGACTTGACCAAAGGGGAATTACGGGACTTCGATTGTCAAACCTGGATTAACCTTTCCAGCGCAGAAGAGCACAAGTTTGGTTGGCCAGAATTATTTTTTGCGGCGGGTCTTCTACTTAATAATGAGGATACTGTCGATTGGCGTAAAATGGCTTCTGTAATTCATGGCCTAGCTAAATCTATTAATGTGGATGTTAGCCCATTGTTTGAGCTTTATGCCGGGGATACTGTTTTGGAATTAAAGAGTACACGAATATGTACCGACCTCCCAACTGAATGATTTTGGCTTTTTCTCTTCTGAAATTTGGCTTTCAATTCCTGGCTTTTAATTCCTCTATTACAACTCTTGACAGAACGTAGTTGTACATGTTAAGTTGTACATAATATTCATGAGGAGGTAATTGTATGAGATCCTTGTCCGTATCATCAGCACGCAGCAACCTGACATCTCTACTCGACGATGTTTTGATAAATCATGAGACCATCATCATCAGCCGCAATGGAAAGCCTGTTGCCCATCTGGCTCCGATCCCGCCTGACATTTGTCGGGAGGAGGCTGCTCGCTTTCCGTTACGCGGAATTTCCATTTCAATTTCTGATGATTTTGATGAGCCTGTTCCGGGGTTATGGGAGGCATTAGAGCAGTGATTGTGCTTGATACGCATGTCTGGCTCTGGTGGTTGCATGATCCTGCGAGGTTATCGCCGGCTGCTGATAAACTGATACAGCAAGAACAGGCCTCTGGCGCCCTCATTCTTTCTGCTATTTCTGTTTGGGAGGTGGCAGTAAAGATACAATTGGGCAAACTTGCGATTCCAATGGATATACACCGTTGGTATTATTTGGCCAGAAGCTACCCGGCAACAGTCATTGAACCACTCTCACCGCTTGATGCCATTGCCAGCACATTACTTCCCGGCAATTTTCATAAGGATCCGGCGGACCGCATCATAATTTCTCTAGCTCGAAGACTTGCCGTGCCGCTTCTGACCTGTGACCGTAAAATTCTCGATTATGAGCATGTCATAACGGTTTGGTAGATAAGATGTGAAATGGTGGGCGGTGTGGGATTCGAACCCACGGCCTTTGGCTTCGGAGGCCAGCACTCTATCCAACTGAGCTAACCGCCCACAAACAGAAAGTGTGGTCTGCCTTAACCATTTTTTTTGTATACTGTCAACTATTTCATCGTGTCGCCGGAACTTGCACCGTCTATCTCGTCATGACCAACCGCTGCTCCTCCTTTGGAACATACCACTTGATAAAGTTATGGCCGATGCCGAGAGGCGCCGGCTCTACTCCCCGGATGCGCGCATCAATGATCGGCAGGGCATCGGGGGCATAAAGAAAGGCGTACGGCTGCTCTTCAGCCAAAATCTCCTGGATCCGGTCGTAGCATTTTTTTCTGGCTTCCTGGTCGAAGGTGCTCCTTCCTTTCTCCAGCAACTCATCCACTTCTTTATTCTTGTAGGAGACGAAATTCAATTCTTCCGGGGCGGTTTTACTGGAATGCCAGACGTCGTAAATATCAGGGTCCAGCGGGATCGTCCACCCGAGCAGCGTGGCATCAAATTTACGCTTATTGATAAAATCATTGACAAAGGCCGCCCACTCGATAACGCGGATATTGACGATAATGCCGATCTCGGCGAGTCTCCGCTGGATGATTTCCGCACACTTGCTCCGCACATCATTGCCCTGATTGGTAATGATTTCAAAGGTAAAAGGCTGGCCATCCTTATCGAGGATACCATCGCCGTTGGTATCTTTCCAGCCGGCCTCGGCCAGCAGTTCCCTGGCGCGCTGCGGATCATAGGGATACTTTTTCACGCGGTCGTTTTGCGCCCATGTGCCCGGCTTGTATGGACCCGTTGCTACCTGCCCCAGACCCAGCAGAACACCCTGGATGATTTCCTCCCGGTTGATCATATGACTGATAGCCTGGCGCACTCTCTTATCGGCGAAAAGCGGTTTCTGCAGATTATAGCCGAGATAGGTGTAGGAAAAGGAAAGATAACGGTACTTGTTGAAGTTTTTCCTGAAGAGATTGTTCTCCGTCTGCCGCGTAAACTGCAGGGGCGATAATCCCATCCGGTCAATGCCGCGGGCGCGCAGCTCCAGAAACATGGTGGCCATATCGGGGATGATGCGCAAGATGTAGCCGTCAATATAGGGCCGCCCTTCAAAGTAGTCTGGATTGGCAGCCAGGACGATCTTCTGACCGGATACCCATTCCTTGAACATGTAGGGACCCGTGCCCACGGGATGACGGGCCAGCTTGCTTTTGGCGATGTCTTTGCCTACCAGCAGGTGTCGGGGAAGAATGGCGCTGCTCCAGCTCATCAGGGCCGGTGCGAAGGGTTTATCGTAAGTGGCGCGGAAAGTGTGGGCATCCAGAATTTCGGCCTTTCTTACCTTTAGAAAATCGCCGGCATAAGCGGTCGGCGTCCTGGGATCAATGGTTGCCTGATAGGTAAAGAGCACGTCGGCGGCGGTAAAGGGACGCCCGTCATGCCATTTGACGTCTTTTCTGAGATGAAAGGTGATCACCAATCCATCGCGGGAAATCTCCCATGCTGACGCCAGATCACCGACAATATGCAGGTCTTTGTCGTATTTTACGAGACCGTTATAAACCATCCCGGCAATACCGTGCGATGTACTGTCGGAGGCCAGGAGGGGGATGAGATTGCTGGCATCGCCGATGGAGCCCTCCACCATAATGTCGCCGTAGGCGGGGCCGGTATCGGATCGCTTCCTGATGCTATCCTCGCCCTGGTGGCAGCTTAAGAGAATCAGACCGAACAAGGCAATAACCAGGGGGCCAACAATTATAACTGCTGCTCTTATGACAGGCTTCATGCGGGGGACTTTAGCCAATAGTTGCTGTTTATGCAATGAAATTCTGAAATTCCCCTGATTCCTTGACGTCAGGAAGGCCAAGGGAATTTTTTATGTTTTGCACTGCTTGACACGGTCAAGGGGTAATGGTAAAAAAATCCTCCAATGAGACAAAAGGACGGGATGCAAAAATTTCATGATAGATGAATATCAAGATAAACTGGCGGCCGCGTACAAAAAATATATTCGCATGGGTGCGGCCGGTGTCTGGGAGATCCTGCGCGACGCTTACCGGAATTATACCCGCAACAGTGAGGTGAATCAGGCCGCCGCCATTGCCTTCTATGCCATCCTGTCCCTCATCCCGATGTTCCTGCTTACGCTTCTTGCGGCCGGCTACTTTTTCAGCGCTCACCCGCTAATTCAAAAGGACATCGCCGCCAATATCAGGGCTATCCACCCCTTTTTTTCTGATGAATTACTTAATAATATTGTGAAATTAAAAGAAGGTCACCGTATCGTCGGGTGGATAGGAATTGTCAGTTTGCTCTGGCTTTCCGCCATGATCTTTGAGGCCCTGGAAAAAGCCTTGAATATTATCTTCCGGGCCAAGACCTTGCGAAACTTCGTTCAATCCAAACTCCTGGCCCTGGCCATGATCCCGTTAGGCTGGTTAGTCAGTATCACCAGCGTAGGAATTACCTATATCGCGACGGTCATGTGGAAGCAGTCACCATTGGTAAAAAGTAGTTTTTTATCATATTGTTACACTCTAATCCCCCGCCACCTGATACCCTATCTCCTGACCGTAGCGTTTGTAAGCCTCTTGTACCGTCTCATACCGAAGACGCGGATCTCATTGCGCGGCGCCATCGGCGGCGCCGTGATCTTTGCCACCCTGCTGGAAGCGGCCAAGTATTTTTTTGCCTGGTACATAGCCAACTACACCCACTATGATGTAATTTTCGGCTCCATGGAGGCAGTTGTGCTGCTGGTCATTTGGGTATTTTATGTGGCCATGATGCTGCTTTTTTGCGCGGAAATCATCTCTTCCTATGAGAGGAGGGATTTAATCCTGCTGGAACAGGCCTTATTGATGCAAAAAAGTAAGGTGCTAAAGAGCGAAGAGAGATTATTCCGCAAATTTGGACGTATATACGAGCCTGGTGAATATCTTTTTAAGGAAGGCGATACGGGACGGGACATGTTTTATGTTCTGGATGGCGAGGTTCGGGTGGAAAAGCAGGCCGGCCAAGTCACCAGAACCCTGGCTTCGATCAGCGCCGGAGCATATCTGGGAGAAATGGCGGCCCTGATTGATGTGACGCGCACTGCCTCGGCCTACGCCCTGAAAAAGAGTTACGTGGCCGTTATCGGCGGCGATATTTTTCGCGATCTGCTGCGAGAAAGCGAGGCCGTCTCTCTTTTCATGCTCCAGGAGTTTTCCCGCCGCATCAAGCACACCAACGACGATCTGGAACGTGTTACCCAAGCCTGGATAAAACTACTGATCGTCCTTTATTTCCTGAAGGAATGGCCTCTGACCAAAGGAAGAGACCCCCGGCAGGAGGTAATGCGCCTGACCGAAAAGACCTTTGGAGAAATTGATGAAATATTTTCCTGTCTAAGCGAGGAAGGCATTTTACTTGTCCGTGATGGTCGTGTTATCAGCTTCCACAAAGAGCGAGTTGGGGATGTTCTGCAGGTCGGGATGGCGTGTAAAACCGGCATGTAAAAATGCCAATTAAAAACTGATAGACAAGTGTGAGGCGAAGATGAATAAACTGCTGCAGAACAAGCGGCTCCTTACGGGCGTTATGGCTGGCATCGGCATCGGTATTATCATATTTTACACCTTCTGTGTAGACTCCTGCCGTTACCTGCAAGGCGCCATCTGGGGGCTGGATCTCAAATATCTGGGCATTGTTTTCATGGCGGCGGTGATTCTGCTGACAGCACTGAAAAAGGACAGCCTTTGCCTGGCCCTGATCTCCATGGGGATCGGCGGAGAAGCTTTTCTGATTGGCTATCAGATGAAAAATAGCACCTATTGTCCCTTTTGCCTGGCCTTCGGTATCCTTTTGATACTGATTTTCGTTGTAAACTTTCAGAAAAAGCAAATCCCGCTCATAACCATCATGGCGATTCTTGGCCTGCTTTTCCTGTTCTTGGCCTTTAAGGGGTCTTCCACGCCCGCCTTTGCCGATGAGAACTTTATCACTTCCTTCGGCTCCGGCCGCGTTAATGTGCGCATTTATACGGACTATTTCTGCGCCCCTTGCCGCGCCGCCGAACCGGAAATCGAGGCGCTGCTGACCAAGCTGCTGGAAAAAAACACTATCCGCCTTACCTTAGTTGACACGCCCGTCCACAAGGAGACGCCCCTCTATGCCCGCTATTTTCTTTATATCCTGAATGAAAATAAGCGATTTTTTGCCCAGGCCATGCTGGCGCGAGGCGCGTTATTTGAGGCAGCGGCACAAAACATTCTTACCGCCAAGGACCTGGAGGCCTTTCTGGCCAAAAGAAATATAAAATTCAAACTCCTTGACGCGGCGCCCATTTTTAAGAACATGGAAAACTACATCAAGGAAGATAGCATTCACAGCACTCCCAGTTGCGTGATTTATGGCCCCAAAGGCAAACAGGTGTCCGTGGGCAAGATCGGAATCATCAAGGGGCTGAAAGGCATCCTGGAGAATACCCCCCCTCGATAATAAAGGACCAATGGATGAGAGAATTTGACACGATTGTTGTCGGCGGTAGGTTTAAGAAATTATTTTCTGCTGGAAAAACGCAGACAATAATTTCTCGCTTGCTAACCTGTTTCCTATTGGCGACTTTTTTCCCCTGCCTGGCTTTGGCTACACCAAAAGAGGTTACCATCTTTCCCCAGGCCGCCCGCATTACGGAGATAACAAAAGTTCGTCTCCTGCCGGAAGGTAAATATCTGCGCAAGGCGGTCATTGTTCTCCCCGGTACGGCTGATCCCGCTTCTTTAGTGGCCTCCCTTCCCCCGGAGGCAAAATTGAAGTTGGAGGACCAAACATGGCGCAAGTTACCGCACGATGAGGATGGTGTGATCAAAGAGCTCCGCCGCCAGATCAGGCAGGTCAGAGAGGAGAGAAACGGCCTGCAGGCCTCTCTACACGGCCTCGACAACCAGATTCAGTTCTGGCAGCAGCAGACAAAAGCCAAGGCCAAGACGACAATTGAGGCCGGCGTGATTGCCGCCGCCATCGGCAAGAACATCAAAAAGGCCTATCAGGAAAAATTGAATCTGGGACCGGAAATACCCCGCCTGGACAAGAAGATCAAGGAGCTGGAAGAGGAGCTGAGCCTGACGCGCGGCAAGGATGATCTTCTTGGGGTGTGGGAAGTCACCTTCCTCTTTTCCAGCGCTGCGGCCAGCGTCCCGGCTAACGATATTTTGCTTACCTATAGTTATACGCTGACTGATTGCGGCTGGCAACCGGTTTACCGTCTCGACGCCCGTCCGGCGCGCGGAGAAATCCTTTTCGGCCAGGAGGCGGAAGTCTGGCAAAATTCAGGGCAACCATGGAACGACGTGGCCGTGCAATTGACAACTTTTACCGCGCCTGCGTCTTTTATCACGCCGGCCGCTTTACCACCTTGGAATGTAAAACCTCGCGAAGGAATCAAGACGAAAGTAAAACGCACCGCCGACAAGGCGAAAGCCCTGCCGAGACTTACGGAAGGGCCTGCGGAAGGACCGATACCGGCGGAAGGGAATGAAGCGCGGGCCGTCGCCCCACCAGACGATTTTAATCTCCAAGCGGCGGGCAGAAAAACCATCCCCGCCGGCTCGCGTCTGAAGATAAAGCTCTCCGAAGAAGTCTGGCCGGCCGCCTTCGGCTACCTTGCTCGCCCCGGTCAAGGCCCGCAGGCCTTTATCAGCGCCTTGTTTAATTTTCCCGAAGCCAGGCAAATACCACCGGGTCAGGCCATGTTTTCCCAGCAGGGCACCCTGCTGGGCAAGAGCAGCTTCTCATTATCCGGGAAGCAGGGATTGCTTTTCTTCGGACAGGATCCCCAGGTTACGGTTACCAGCCAATTGCTGACGGACCAGCCCAAGCACCGCCAGTGGCGTCTTGAGGTCCGGAACGACCGTGCCGCTCCGATAAAACTGCGCATCGAGGAAAGCGCTCCCCAGGCTCACGATGCCAGGATAAAAGTCAAGCTGCTCGCCGTCGGCGCTGAGGAAAAACCGGGGCTGTTGAGCTGGGATTTAGAACTGGCGGCAGGAGAAAAGAAAACACTGTTTTGGGGCATCGAACTCGAAGCCCCCCCGGACATGGAAGTCGAATCCGGCCTTACGCCATAGAGCCAAACTGCAGCAAGGGGGCAGGAAGATTTCCGTTGGCTTCCTGAAATAACCCCCATGCACAGCGCGGGTACAACGAAACATGAAAATCCCCCCTTAACCCCCCTTTGGTAAAGGGGGGATGGGGGGGATTTTCATATAAATAGACACGTCAATAAGATTCAGGCAGTTTAAATTGAGGATCAGTCAATGGATATGACAACGTTTCAGCAGATGGACAGGGAACAGCTTACCAGCTACATAGAATTCCTTCTGTGGCATTACCGGGTTGCGGACGCCTTCTGGTTTATCAAGGTAGCGGAGCGTTTTGATCAGGCTACGGCGGAAAAAATCAACGAGCAGGTTTGGGGGCGTATCGCCGGTATAGCCGCCAAAGACCTGCTTGCCCGCTTTAACATTGAAGAGCAGGGTCTTGCCGGCTTTGTGAAAGCGATCAAACTTTTCCCCTGGTGTATCCTGGTGGGTTACCAGATTTCTCAAACCGATGATGTTGTGACCATAACCGTGCCTTCCTGCCCGGCGCAGCAGGCCCGGCTGAAGCGGGGTTTAGGCGAATATGTCTGCAAGGATATGCATCATCGTGAGTTCGCCAGCTTCGCGCACGTCATAGACCCCCGCATCGCGGTTTCGTGCCTCTTCGCGCCCCCTGATCCGCATCCCGCCGATACCTTTTGCCAATGGCAGTTCCGGCTCACATAATTATGAGGAAGGGCGTTGATGAATGCAAGAACGGTTGCGAGCGGTCTTCACGACCTGGATGAGGTGGTTCAGGGTCTGTGTCTGGGCGACAATGTCGTCTTTCAGGTGGACCGTTTGGATGAATACCTTCATTTTGCCCGACCTTTCGCCGCCCGGGCCATCGCCGACGGGCGTACCTGCGTTTACATGCGCTTCGCCCCCCATCCGCCCATCCTGGATGCCGCGCCGGGGCTTACCATCATCGAGGTCAACCCCCACGAGGGCTTCGATGCGTTCAGCGGTGCGGTCCATCAGATCATCGAGGATCTGGGTAAGGAGGTCTTCTACATCTTCGACAACCTTTCCGCCCTCGTCGTGGAGTGGGCAACGGATGAACTTCTGGCCAACTTCTTCCAGATCACCTGCCCCTTCCTTTACGAGCTCGACACGGTGGCCTTTTTCGCGCTGACGCGGGGCCACCATGCCCACAGCGTCGTCGCCCGCATCCGGGACACAACGCAAGTATTGATAGATGTGTATCACGTGCAGGGCGACATGTATATTCATCCGCTCAAGGTTTGGACGCGTTACTCCCCCCAGATGTTTCTCCCGCATATCCGTGCGGAAGCAGGGTGGTCACCCGTCTTCCAGAGCGGCGATGCGGCGGCAATTTCCGCCCGGGCGAGCCGGAACCCCTTGCACGTGAAGGACAAATCCACGGCCCCCTGGACGAGCGTCTACCGGAAGCTCATGCAGTATCACGAAGCGGGAGAGTCCCTGACGGAGAATTCTTCGGAAGTCGCTGCCCTGAAGCAGGAGCTCACGCGTATGATGATCGGCAATCACCCGGAGTTCAGCCGTCTGGCCGATCAATACTTTACCATTGACGATCTCTTCTCTATCCGGGATCGCCTGATAGGGTCGGGGCGGATCGGCGGGAAAGCGGCCGGAATGCTCCTGGCCCGGCGGATCCTAGCGGTGACAGCGGGCGCCTTTGAGTTCTCGGAGATTTTGGAGGAACACGACTCTTTCTATATCGGTGCGGACGTTTTCTTCACCTTCCTCGTGAACAACGAACTTTTCCGCCTGCGCCTGAAGCTCTCGCGGAGTTCCCATGTTTCCCATGAGGAATTTGCCGAGGTGGAGAAGCGCTTCCTTGCGGGTCGGTTTACGGCTGAGATACTGGAGCAGTTCCGGCGCATGCTCGATTACTTTGGCCAGGCCCCGATCATCGTGCGCTCGAGCAGTTTGCTTGAGGACAGCTTCGGCAACGCTTTTGCCGGTAAGTACCGGAGTGAGTACTGCGCGAATCAGGGAACTCCCGAGGTGCGACTGGAAGCCTTTCTCACGGCGGTGAAGCTCGTCTACGCCAGCACCTTAAACCCCGATGCCCTGACGTACCGGCGGACACGGGGACTCGGGGAAAGTGACGAACAGATGGCCATCCTCGTCCAGCGGGTCTCCGGCAGGCCCTTCAACCGCTATTTTTTTCCGACCCTGGCCGGGGTCGCCTTTTCCCGCAATCTCTATGCCTGGACAAACCGGATTGACCCTGAGCAGGGAATGATCCGGCTGGTCCTTGGATTGGGCACGCGGGCCGTCAACCGCGTGGGCGACGACTACCCGCGGATGATCGCCGTCAGCCACCCGCAACTCCGCCCCGAAGCGGGGACGCGGATCGCCAAGTATTCGCAGTGGGAAATGGATGTCATTGATCTTGCGGAAAACCGGTTCGCCACGAAGTCCGTCCGGGAGGTCTTCCGCGACGGGGAGTATCCGCATTTACCCATGCTCGTCTCCCTGATGAAAGACGGCTATCTCAGTGATCCCTTCACCGGCAGGTTGCCGGCAGGAACGAACAAATTTGTCCTGACCTTCAACAACCTGATCAACCGTACAAATTTCGTAAAGATCATCGGGGAGATGCTCTCCCGCCTCGAGGGGGTCTACGGCCATCCCCTCGATACGGAGTTCACCGCCGCGGTGGATCATGACGGCCGTATCCGGGTGAATCTCCTCCAGTGCAGGCCCATGCGCCTTCCCGGGACGACGGGCCCCGTGGAACTGCCCCGGGAGCTGCCGACGGAGCGGATTCTTTTCCGGTCTCACCGAACGATCAGTGGCGGGGTTGTAGAGCAAATTCGGTATATTCTGTATATTGATCCAAAACGTTATGCAGCGATCGAGGAGAGGGACATCAAGAAAACTCTCGGCCGGATTGTCGGAAAAATCAACGAACACCCCCGGATTGAAGGGCAGAACCTCATCATGATGGGGCCAGGCCGCTGGGGAAGCAGCAATATCAACCTAGGCGTGAACGTGAGTTATGCGGACATCAATAACACGGCGGTTCTGGTCGAGATCGCCCGGGAGGCGGCGGGGCATATTCCCGAGGTGTCCTATGGAACCCACTTCTTTCTGGACCTCGTGGAGGCTCAGATCATCTATCTACCCGTGTATCCCAACGATCCGGAGGCGGACTTCCAGCACAAGTTCTTTGCGGAGGCCAGGAATTCCCTGACCGACCTCCTGCCGGAGGCGGATAAATTCGCCCCGTATGTGCACCTGATTGATCTCCCGGCATGTACGGGGGGCCGTTACGCCCGTCTGGTTGCCGATCCCCGAAGCCAGCAGGCGGTGTGTTATATAGCCTAAACCCCTATTTACATCCAGCCGCGGAGTTGCATGGCTTCCACGACCCTCTCCACGGCGACGACATAGGCCGCCTGACGCATGTTGATGTTGTACTTTTTCGATGTCTCAAACACCTTGTGATAGGCGGAAGTCATTTTTTTGTCCAGGCGCTTGTGGACCTCTTCCTCATCCCAGTAGTACATATAGAAATTCTGGACCATTTCGAAGTAGGATACGGTCACGCCGCCGGCATTGCACAGGAAGTCGGGGATCACATGGACGCCGTTCTTGTGCAGGATTTCGTCGGCTTCCGGCGTCGTCGGGCCGTTGGCCAGCTCGGCGATAATCTTCGCCTTGATCCTGGGGGCGTTTACCTCGGTGATGACGCTCTCCAGAGCCGACGGGAACAGGATATCTACATCCATTTCCAGAAGGTCTTCGTTGGTAATGAATTCCGTGTCGGGGAAGTTGCAGACGGACGATGTCTGTGCTTTGTGTTCCCCGACGGCCACGGGGTCGAAACCGGCGTCGCAACTGATGCCGCCCCTGGAGTCACTGACCGCCACGATCTTGCAGCCGAACATGGTCTGGGCGAGACAAGCGGCGTAATAACCGGCATTGCCGTAACCCTGGACGGCGATGGTGGCCTTGGACAGATCAATGCCCAGGACTTTTGCCGCTTCGCGAACGGTGTAAAGGCCGCCCCGGGCGGTGGCATCCCCGCGGCCGGCGGAACCGCCGAGGGCCAAGGGTTTGCCTGTGATCACGCCGAACTGGTTTTTACCGGAGAGTTTGGAGTATTCATCCATCATCCAGGCCATGATCTGGGGGTTGGTGTACACATCCGGCGCCGGAACGTCCTTTTCCGGACCGATAAACTGCCAGATCTGATCAATATAGGCGCGGCTGACGCGTTCCAGTTCACCCTGGGACATCTCTTTCGGGTTGCAGATAACGCCGCCCTTGCCGCCGCCCAGGGGCAGGTCAACCACGGCGCATTTCCAGGTCATCCAGGCGGCCAGAGCCTTTACCGTGTCTATGGTTTCATCGGGATGAAACCGGATGCCGCCCTTCGCCGGGCCTCTGGCATCGTTGTACTGCACACGGAAACCTTGAAACACCTTGACCGTGCCGTCGTCCATCCGGATCGGCAGGGAAACATATAATTCACGCACGGGGACCCGGAGCATAGCATGAATGCCGGGATCCAGATTCAAGATTTTGGCGCACTGATCCAACTGTTTCTGCGCCACCGCAAAGGCATTTGACTCTGACATATAATTCTCCTCTTTCAGTAATGGATTCATAGGCAAGCGGCAGTCATTTGCCGCCTGCCTTAACATGTCAAAATATGTCTGTCAATAGGGAAGAATTACAGGAAACCAAATGACCCGATACTAATATTCACTATCGAAATCATGCATTTTGTCGAGCTTAGAGATTTGCTGATCTTCTATTCAACAGACATCAACAGGCATGTTGACTTTTTTCATAAGACTGCTGTAGAATAGCACAAATTACAAACCGCAGGCTGGAGTTCATATGCCCCTCGTCTCCTTTTATTTTCAGATGCATCAACCTTTTCGGCTTCATCCGGACCGGGACAAGTTCTTCTGGGAAGAAAGGAACCGCGACATTTTCCTGAAGGTTGCCGACAAGTGTTATCTGCCTGCCGTGCGAATGTTCACGGAACTAATCGCCGAATATCCGCTGTTTAAGATTGCCCTGGGCCTTTCAGGAACATTTCTGGAGCAGGCGGAGCTTTATAACCCCGAGGTCGTCAAGGCCCTCCAGGAATTGTTTGCTGCCGGACGGAAGGGTGGGCAGGTGGAATGTCTGGATGAGACCTATTACCATTCTTTGACCAGTCTTTTTGCCGATCCCCGGCGTCAGGAATTCCGCGATCAGGTAGCCCTGCATCGGGAAAAGCTTCGGATGCTTTTCGGTGTCGTTCCCACTTCCTTCCGCAATACGGAACTGATGTATAACAACCACATTGCCGATGTGGTTGCGGACATGGGCTATCAGGCCATTCTCTGCGAGCAGCGTCCGGACATGTTTATCACGGATGACAAGCCTATTTCTCCTAACACTGTTTTTCATGCTCAGGGAAGCAAGTTGGTTGTCATTCCGCGTAATCGCGAACTAAGCGATGACGTGGCCTTTCGGTTTCCTCACCGGCCGATTACGGCGGAGGAATACGCCTCTTACCTGGCAAAGGTGGATGGGGAAGTAGTGCTGCTCGGTTACGATTTTGAGCACATCGGGGAACATATCTGGGAGGACAAGGGGATATTTGCTTTCTGGCGAGGTCTTCCCGCCGCCCTGGCGTCTTATCCCAATGTCGTGGTATCTACGCCCACGGAGATTGCCCAGGCCTTCAAGAACGCCGCTTGTCCGGAGCTGAGCATTCAAGGCCTTTCTACGTCATCATGGGCTGATGCCGGGCGGGACACCTTCGGCTGGCTGGGGACAGCTACGCAATATGAACTGTTTCGGGACATTGAGAATCTGGAATACTGAACCACTGGCGCCATCTGACTACATCGGATCATGTCTATTTCCTGCACGAAAATGAAGGAGAAGACAACGCCGTCCATAACTATTTCAATCCCTACGGTTCCATCGCCCGCCCTTCTCACATCCTGACGCGGAAGATAGATTATTTGGAAATGGCCGTGAAGCGTTCTGCCATCTTAATAAAAAGGCAAAAGACGGCGGTGTTGATGATCAGCCCGGAAACGGGTCGCTTGCCGACGGGCATGGGGGGGTTGGCGCAATATGTTTTCGGTAAGACCGGCGGGCAGGGGGAGGTGGTTTCGGCGCTGTGCGAGGGCCTCACGGAACGGGGCATCCATGTGCATGTGATAACGCTTAATCTGAAAAAACGTTTTCGCAGTGAGGCCAATTTAACCGAGCTGCAATGGCAGCAACTGCGCTACACGATAGATCCCCAGAATATTCATCTCATCAGCTCCTCTTTGTTTGCCGATAAATTGAGCGCCTATTCCGGGGATGTGCTGCTAACGGCAGCAGAATTTCAAAAAGAGGCAGTGAACAACCTGATTAAAACACTCCGGGCTGAACACGAAGGACTTATCATCCACAGCCATGACTGGATGGCCGGGGGCGCAATTACCGCCTATGCCAAAGCCAGGAGGCTGCCCGTCCTGCATACGGTACACAATGTCTTTACGGCCCATTTGCCTGTTGATTATCTCAGTGGCGTGGATCGTAAAACTTTATCGGGCAGGCTTTATCTGACCAACATCAATGGCACCGATTGCATTGATTGCCAGGCGACGGCAATAAAAAATGCCACGCTCATAAACTTCGTGGGGCAAAGATTTCTGAAAGAAGTCGTAGATGATTACTTTCTCGACCGGAACATTGTCCCTACCAGTGTCAGGAACGAGGTGAAGGCTAAATACTATGCCGATGCGGCCTCGGCCATAATAAATGCGCCCTCCAACTCCGTTTACCCGGAACGCTGTGAATTTATTGTAAGAAAGTACGGTCCCGATGACGATGTAATCCAGGCCAAAAGAGAGAACCTTGTCGCCTTCCAGCAGCGCACGGGTTTAAATGCTAATCCTGAGGCCATCCTTTTTTACTGGCCATCGCGACTTGACCCATTCCAAAAAGGTGTAGAGCTCCTGGAGCAGATTGCCCTGCCTTTTGTCATGACCCATAGTGATGCGCAAATAGCGATTGTGGGTAACGGCATTGGTGATGATTATTACCACAGCGATGTCGTGGGCGGGATTGCCATGGCATCGCAGGGAAGAATTGCCTATCAACCCTACAACGAGGAGATGTCCCTGCTCGGTTATGCGGCGGCCAGCGATGTTTTTGGGGCGTCTCTCTATGAACCCTGCGGACAGATTGATCAATTAGGCAATCTGTTTGGCGCCACGGCCACCAACCGCGACACGGGGGGATACCACGACAAGATCCGGGAATTAAAGCTCAGAATTGACGGCGCCACGCATGACGTGGGCAACGGCTTTCTCTTCCGCGATTACGATGCCGGAGGACTCTGGTTTGCTCTCGAGAAAAGCCTGCTCTTCCATCGCCATGCCCCGGAAATAAAGGCCGGGCAGATCATCAGGATTATGAAGGAAACCCGGGAAAGGCATGACTTAGGAAAAATGATCTCCGCCTACATCCGGCTTTATGAAAAACTCAATAACGGCAAACCACTGGCTTAATTATGTACCAGCGTCGCCACTGTTCGATTCTCTTTGGTCAGGTATTTATTGGCTACCCGCGTTATATCGGCGGGTGTGATTTTTTCTATGAAATTGATGTGATTGACCAGATAACGATAATCTCCGGCCAACATTTCGTAGTACGAAAGCTTATTAGCCAGACCGGAATTAGAAGCTAATCCTCTGATAAAATCGGCCTTGAGCTGGTTTTTGGTCTTTTCAATTTCTTGGCTCGATACCGCTTCCGTCTTTAATTTTTCGATTTCCTGATAGATTGCGTTCTCCAATTCGGCGCTCGTATGGGGGTCGCGAGGTGTGGCAAAAATGGCAAACAGGTTCGGGTACCGGACGCCCGGCCAGCCGTTCGCCGCTTGGACGCTTTCGGCCAGACCCTTGGTTTCTACAATTGATTTATAAAGCCGGGAGGTCCTTCCCTGCGATAAAATGCTTTCGATGACATCAAAGACGTAGTCGTCAAAGGACGGTAACGTTGTTTTATGATAACCGATTGCGAGCTGCGGGCGGGCGGAAAAAGATACTTCGGCCCTCCTTTCGCCCTTTTGCGGAGGTTCGGCGCTGATGTGAACAGCCGATATTTTTTGGCGTTTGATGCCGCCGAAATATTTTTTTACAATTTTCATGGTGGCTGAGATATCAATGTCGCCGACGATGGCGATCACGGTATTATTGGGTGCGTGATAGCGGTTGAAGAAATCCCGCATATAATCGGGATTGAGAAATGACATATCCGATGGCCAGCCCAGGATCGGCCGTCCGTAAGGATGGGCCTGGAAAGCGGCCGCCTGGAACTGCTCCATCAGTTTGCCTTCGGGGTCGGATTCTACCGATTGCCGGCGCTCTTCCATAACCACATCGCGTTCGGTATAAAATTCACGAAATACGGGATGTTGCATGCGGTCGGCCTCGATGCGCGCCCAGAGTTCAATCTTGTTCGCCGGCAGACTGACCTGGTAGGTAGTGACATCCTGACCCGTGGAGGCATTCAGGCCGACGGCGCCGTTTTCCGTGTAGAGACGGTCTATTTCGTTGGACAGGATCAGCGGCTGGTGTTTTTTATGCAGTTCCGAGAGCTTTGTTTGCAGTTCTTCCATAAGCTTTTTATCTGCACCTTCCTCTTTCATCTTTTCCTGATCGAGGTGGGAACCCACCTGGTTTATCTGCTGCAGAATTCTTCTTTCGGCCGGATAGTTTTTGGCGCCGATTGTTTCTGTGCCCTTGAACATCAGGTGTTCCAGTAAATGAGCAGTGCCGGTCGCCCCGTTGGCTTCATCAACGGCGCCGACCCGGTGTCTGATGTAGAGCGACACGGTGGGGCTCGTATGACGGGCAAGCATGAGGACTATGAGGCCATTATCAAGGGTGTACTTCTTTACCTGTTTTTCCAGTTCGTAGGACCACAAGCGGGCCGGGGTGATAAAGACCAGAGTGAGCAGGATAAGTGTTGTCAATATGCGACTGTTGTAATTACCCGGAGTATTCATACTATTCGGCCTTTTCCTTTATAAAGTAGAAATACAATTGCAGGATCGAGTAAATAAAACCGACAACGCTGATCAGCAACATCAAAGAGTGAGAAAAAAATGCCAAAACGAACTCAGCCGGATTTTTCAACTGATAAGCGCTGATCAGATTAACAACAGATAAAGATAAGAACAAGACGGCCAGAACGGCAATCACAACGATTTTAATCCACCAGGTAAACGAGCCCATATCCTCTTTCCTATATCAAGTGGGAAGTCGCGTCAATGATTTCAGCGATTGGTACATTTCATCAGTAAAATTATCTCCTTGGCAAGGCAGAAGCGTATTGTTGTGATACAGGGGTTCGGCCTCGATATTGAAGGGGGAAACCTGCACCGCCTCATCCCACAGAGCCGTGCCGGGGATGGGGGAATATTCCGCCAGAATGGGCTTTGCGCCGCATGATTTGACAAATAAGATGCTTTCCCTCACCTCTGTTGCCGTTTGTTGAGGCAGACCGCAGAGGAGATAGATGCCGATTTCGTCTTGCCGGTAGCCCGCCTTAACCAAACATTGGACAGCCTGCTGTAATTCGCTATTGGTGACCTTGCCGCCCGTCTCTTGCTGCCGTGCGATGTCCGCCGTTTCAAAGCCGAAACGAATGGTTTTAAATCCGGCCTTAAACATCAACATGGCGATTTCGTCGTTAACTTCCCGTATATGCAGGCCATTCGGGCAATGAAACTGCCAGGGGAGGTGATGTTTAATAATTTCTTCAAGTAAAGGGATGGCCATTTCCAGCGGTTGGACAAGAAAGGCGTCATCGTATAAAGAGAAATTTTGGACATGTAAGGACTGATGCCAGAACTCGAGTTCCGCAAAAACCTGGTCGGGGTCTCGCCGCAGAAACGAAGGATTTAAAATCCCGGAGGCGCAATAGGTACAAGTAAAAGGACACCCGCGTGAGGTCATTATGGGCAACTGGTCGGGGTGGTGGACAAGATCGTACGCCGGGTAGGGGCTGGAATCCAGATTGCCGGGATCGGCCGGGAAGGGCAAATCAACATTGAACTCTGCCTTCATCAGAGCGGCAATCGCTGCTTCCCCATTTCCCGACAGTACAAAATCCGCCCCGGACCGGGCAGCGTGCTGCGGGCAAAGGGTCGCGTAATTGCCTCCCATAACGACCGGCACTCCGGGCATGATTTCTTTTACAATGCTGATAGTCTCAAATACCCCTGGGTACCAGTAGGTCATCATCGAGGTGATCATAATCATCTGAGGCTGGGGCAAATTCAGCAGCATGGCGCGCAAAATGTGCGGCGCCAGGCCATAGCGGTGATATTTTTTCGGGATACTTTTTAAGGCCGCCGGTTTGGTAATCGTCTCTCTGAAATACTTGCCCTGGCCGTCCGCAAAACGACGGGGAGCGCGAGGCGAGAGCTCCTTTCTCATCTGCGGATTCCAGGGATCCAGGCAATCAATTAACTCGACGTGATAACCGTTATTGCGTAAAAAAGAGCCGATATAAAGCAGCCCTAATGGCTTAATCCAATAGTCAAAGGCGGCAAAGTCATGTATCCAGGGGTTGATGAGCAGGATTGTTTTATTCATTATTCAGACGCTGCTTCAATATTGCAGGCACAGGTGGGCGTACACCTTTGCGTTTCCCAGCATGTTAACAATGAGGCAGGATTCGTCGGGCTGGTGGGCGGTTTGGGTCATCCGGCACCAGACAGCCACGGGATAGCCGCGTTGGCGAAAATGGGCAGCCACGGTTCCAGCCCCGATACCGGCAGGTGTTGCCTCGACCTCGTAGACATCGCGGATGGCTTGCTGCAGGGCCGTCACGACGGAGGCATCGTTGGGGGTTGGAGGAGGCGCCTGGATCTGCTGCACGGGTGTGATTTCAATCGTGACGCCAAAGCGCTGTTCAATTTCATCCGCCATGGCGCGGATGGCCGACAAGACCCCTGTCAATGGATAGACCGGCAACACGCGGCAGTCTAAATAAAAGACGTCGCTGCCCGGTATGGTGTTGACGTTGGGTACGTTGGCCTCCTTCTTTGTCGGCTGGAAGGTGCTGGCCGGCGGTTCGTAAAGCTGATCCTGGGCGCCTAACAGCTCATGCAGATCGTTCAGACGCACGACCAAGTGGGAGGCGGCCAGAAAGGCATTTTTCCCGAGGTCTGGTTTACTGGCGTGGCATTGTTTGCCTGCGGTCTTGATCTGCAGCCAGAGGATGCTTTTTTCCGCCACTTCAATAATGCTTCCCTCATCATTACCCGAATCGGGCACCACGATCAGGTCGGATTTCAGAAACGGGTTGTCAGCGTGGGTGAGTACATAATCCAGGCCCATGAGGCTGGAAGTTTCTTCATCGGCGACAAAGGCGAGCCCAAAACTCTTCTCCGGTACGATACCCTCGTCTAAGAAAGCCTTGGCAGCAAAAATTGATGCCACCATATCCTGCTGATTGTCTTCCACACCCCGGCCAAAAATCTTGCCGTCTTTAACGTAGCCCTGGTACGGGTCATGACTCCAGAGGTTCAATTCACCGGGCGGCACGATGTCCATGTGCGTCAATATCCAGACCCTTTGGCTCTGGTCTTTTCCCGGCAGGGCGACGAGCAGGTTCGGACGGATACCCGATGATACATGCGGGTCAGGGGCGTTTATCTCCCGGACCGGTGGGAAACCGAACTTTTGGAGGCAGGAAAGGATCAGGCGCGATTTCTCCAGCTCGCCGTGGCCGCAGTTCTCTGGTCCAAGAGCGGGAACCGCAGTCAGGGAATACTGCATCTCTATCATGGTCTCGGCGTAGGAATCTATCCTTGCGGCCAAGCGTGCAAAAAGGCGGGCGTCAATCATGGGGCACCAACGTTTCCACCCTGCCAAAAGCGGTTAATGGTTGGTCAAAGTCTTTTTCCTGGCCCATTACCAGGGTGACAGTTTCTTCCGGCAGAAGATAACGGCCGGCCACCCTGGCGACTTCTTCACTACTCACTCTGGTGATCCTGTCTTGATAGGTAAGCAGGTAATCCTGGGGCAGTTGATCAAATTCCAGCATTAGTTGCTGTTTGGCTATCTGTTCGGTCGAACGGAAAGAAAATATGAAGCTGTTGTTGAGGGATTTTTTTGCCCAGGCGAGTTCCCCGGCGCCGATGGATTCGCTTTTTATCCTGGCCGTAATGGATCTCAGGAGGGATAATGCTTTGCCCGTGGTGGACGACTTGGTCATGGCATAAGTTCCGAGAACTCCATAATCACCTTTGGGCCGGTAAAAACTGCCGGCGCTATAGGCAAGCCCCAGATTGGTCCGGATTTCCTGAAAGATGCGGGAACGAAACCCACCGCTTCCGAGGATGAAATCCAACACCGTAAAGGGATAGAAATCGGCGCTTTTCTTCGCGGGTGCAAATCTCCCGGTGATCACGACCGATTGCGGTACATCCTTGGCGAGATAGAAGAGACCTGCCTGCAAGCTATTGGGCGGCGGTAGAATCTCTGCCGGTGTTCCCTTTTTTGGCCAGTTGCCGAAATATTTTTCCAGCAGGGCAAGAGCCTCCGGTTTGGTAATGTCTCCGGTGATGGCGACCATTATATTGTCAGGGTTATAATAACGCTGGTGGAATTGCTGCAGATCGTCGCGCGTGATTTTTTTCACCGACGTCAGGGAGGGGAGCCTGCCGCGCGGATTGCCTCTATACAGGACGCGGTTGAATTCCCGGAAGGCAAACTGCTGGTGATCGTCGCCGATCCTCCTTAATTCTTCCATCTTCAAGTTCCTGGCCAGTAGTAATTTATCTTCTGCAAAGACAGGTTGCCTCACGATCCGGGACAATATCTCCATGCCGCGGTCCAGGTTATTCTTCAGGCTGGAGAAACTGATAGTGCAGTTCTCCATTTGTGCCGCTAAATTGATATCAATCGCGAGCGCTTCCAGCTCCTCGTCTATCTCCGTGCCGCTCATCAGCTCCGTACCGCCGGTGCGCATCAGCGTGCCCGTTAATTCGGCCAGACCTTCTTTGCCGTCCGGATCAAAATATGCCCCGGCCTTCATGACGGCGTGGATGTTGACGAGCGGCAGTTCGTGATCCGCAAGGATATAAATAATCATGCCGTTGGGTAGCTTTAACCGTTCCGCCTGAGGCGGTTTAAACTGCAAGGCCGGGTAGGTCAGGCTGTCGGGACGGGTCAAATGCAGATACTGGGACTGAGACTGTGCCGGAGCTGAAGTTGCCGCAGCAAGAAAGAAAATTAAACATAGGATCAAGAAACGATAATTTGTCATCTATAATGCTTAACTTACTTATCCCGTTTATCGGGGTTCGATTTTGGGGGATATTTTGATTTCAGCAGATCTCCCAGAGAACCGAAGGAAGTTGATTTTGCCTCTCCCATGTATTTAAGCAGGTCTTCGACCTTCTCTGCATTTTCCCCTGTTCCTGGCGTCTCAGCCCCCTCGCCGTCAGTCGCAGCCAATGTAAGGGAGATGCGTTTTTTCTCAACGTCAATCGCTTCAATGCGCACCTCTACCGACTGACCTTTCGCGAGTATTTCGTTGGCATGTTTGATGCGTTTTCCTTTGGCCAGTTTGGAAATATGGATGAGACCTTCCACGCCGGCCGAAAGTGAGACAAAGGCGCCGAAATTGGTCAGGGAGGAGACGCGACCGGTCAGGCAGGCCCCCTTGGAGAAGTTTTTCTCGATATTTGTCCAGGGATCGGCCAGGTTGGCTTTGAGACTCAAAGAAATTTTGTCCGCATCCCAGTCTAATTTTAAGATGGATAGAGAAAGTTCATCTCCTACCGCAAGCAGACTATTAATATCAGCCGCTCTGTCCCAACCTATTTCAGAGAGGGGAAGCAACCCCTGGATGCCGCCGATATCAACGAAGGCGCCGAAATTGTGCAGGGACATGACCTTGCCCGTAACTATCATCCCCTCTTTCAGTACTTCTTTCAGGCCTTCTTTATGCTTGGCTTTTTCCTCTTGCAGGATCTCGCGGTGGGAGATTATCACGTTACGTCCCTGTTCGGCATATTCCATGATCTTGAAGGGTAAAGTCTTTCCTATGTAATCCGCAACGTTTTCACTTCTGGGCAGCCCGGTTTGTGAGAAGGGACAAAAGGCCCGGACATCGCCCGCAATGACGACCTCCAATCCGCCCTTGGTTTCTTTGGAGATCTTTCCTTCGATGGGTATGCCGCTATGCCAGGCGTCCTCCAGATATGCCTTGGCGGCATCGCCGCGGCCAATCTTGCAGGTGAAAAGTTTTTCACTATTCCGGGAGGAAAGAAAGTAAACGGTGACTGTTTCGCCTTCCTTTACGGTCAGATTGCCCTCGGGGTCGAGGTATTCCTTGCGGTCTATATAGCCTTCACTCTTGCCGCCCAGATCAATGAAGATCCATTCAGGTGAGAGCTTGACGATGCGGGCCTGCACCTTTTGTCCGGGCTGCAGCCACTCTTTTTCAAGCGGATTTTCGGCCATAAATTCCGCAAAACTCTTTTCCTCAACAATTCCGACCTGTTCCTGATTATCCATGAAGTCCTTTTTACTTGTTTAATGATGGCGCTGGCGTGTTAGATACAACAACCGCTTGAATATTACAACAGCTTATTTACTTGACACTGGAAGACTCTATTTCTTATACTCCGGCGCCTGCCGAGGCAAACAATGCTCACAGCGATTGTTTAAATCTTGTCATTTCATCGGAGTAAGGGAAGGAGAATATCCATGGCCATATCAGGAACATTACCCCTCATGGGCAATAAAGAAGCCGCAGTATTAATGCAGGTGGCTCTTGGTCGCGTCCCGGCGGATCTCGCCATCGTCCACGCCCGGCTGGCAAATGTTTATACCTGCGAGATCCTGGAAGACTATGCCGTGACCGTAAAAGGAAAATGGATCGCCTACGTCGGCCCGGCGCCGGAAGCTAACATCGGAGCTGAGACCGTCGTCATTGATGCTCAAGGCTTGACGGTGATTCCCGGTTTTATTGATGGTCACATCCACCTGGCCCCCCTGTTTGACGCTGCGGAGTTTTCGCGCTATGCGATCAAAGGCGGTACGACGACGATCATCGCCGAGACGATGGAACCATTTCCCGTCGGCGGTTACGAAGGCGTACTGGATTTTCTCGATGCTTTCCAGGATCAGCCTCTGAAGGTATATGCCACCGTGGCGGCCATGGTTTCGATCAGCCGGACCTGTAACGGCGTGCCACTGGCAACACTCAAAAAGCTCCTTAAACGCGATGACGTCCTGGGTTTGGGCGAGTCCTATTGGCAGGCTGTTTTACAGAATCCGGACCAGTTTCTGCCCCTTTATGAGGAGACCCTGCGGTGCGGAAAGGTCGTAGAAGGTCATTCGGCCGGCGCGGGCGGCAGAAAATTGGTGGCCTATGTGGCGACGGGTGTTTCTTCCTGCCATGAGCCGATAACTGCCGAAGAAGTGCGGGAAAGATTGCGCTTGGGGATTTATGTAATGGTCAGGGAGGGGAGCATCAGGCGCGAGCTCGCAGCCGTGGCCCGCGTAAAAGATATGTCTGTTGATCTGCGCCGATTGATCCTGGTCACCGACGGTATTGATCCCAAGGATTTGATCGAGAAGGGTTATATGGAATATGTTGTTCAGAAGGCGATTAATGTCGGCTTCGCCCCCCTGGATGCGATCCGGATGGCAACACTGAATGTGGCCGAGCATTTCTCCCTTGATGGCCTCATGGGAGGCATTGCTCCCGGTAAGTACGCTGATATGTTGATTATACCCGATTTACAGACCATCCAGCCTTGGTACGTAATCAGCAGCGGTAAAATCGTAGCCAAAAATGACGAGCTGCTTGTTTTGCCGCCGAAGCCTGTCTATAGCGCGGCGAGTTGCCATAGTATCCATCTTCCTGCCGAACTCAGGCCGGAGGATTTTGCCATCCTGGCCGACCGTAATCTTTCCCAAGTCAAGGTTCGCGTGATTGATCAAATAACCGATCTGGTGACGGCGGAATTGCAAATGGAGATGCCGGTTATGGATGGCCAGATAAAGGCCGATATTAATCAGGATATCATCAAGGTGGCGGCCATTGACCGAACTAACTGTCCGGGCCGGAAATTTGTCGGATTGTTACGCGGATTTAAAATGCGCTCGGGCGCCTTTGCGACCAGTGCGGCCTGGGACACATCGGATATCATCGTGGTTGGCGCCAGTGAGGCGGACATGGCCCTCGCCGTCAACCGCATCCATGCCCTGCAAGGAGGAACAGTAGTTTGTGCCGGGGGAAGGATTCTGGCCGAGTTTCCCCTGCCCATTTTCGGTCTGATCTCCCCTTTGCCGATGGATATCCTTGCCGTACAGATGGACGCGATAACGGCAGCCGCTCAAGGGCTGGGCATCCCTTTCAGCAATCCTTTTTTAACTCTGGTTACCCTGACCGGGGCGGCGATCCCTTACCTTCGCATCTGCGAAGAGGGGCTGGTAAATCTGAAAGACGGGAAAACTCTGGGCGTGATCGTGCCCTGAATATAACGGCCTCGTCAAAAGTCGAAAATGCCGAAGAAGTGAGGGCTTGTCGCTGCTTATATATCCGTGCGGAAATATAAGCAGCGACAAGCTCCGTATTTTATGTTATATATCTTCCCCCCGTTCAGCTATTCCTCTCAGGGGGGAGTAAATGACCGCACGTCTGCTCATCATCTAACTGCGTATAACGTTACTCAAATATAACAGGGATATGAAGATGCACAGGGATGAAGCTGAAAAGAAAATTGCCTCTTTGCGCAGAGACATTGCTTATCACAATCAGAGGTACCACCAGTTTGACGACCCGGAAATAGCCGATGCCGAGTTTGATGGCCTTATGGTGGAGCTGCTGGCACTGGAACAACAATTTCCCGACATAGATGCTGCTCTTTCCCCTACCCGGATGGTCGGGAGCGCGCCTTTGGACGCCTTTTCCCAGATCAGGCACTTGAGCCCCATGCTTTCGCTCAACAATGCCTTCTCGGAAGCGGAAGTAACGGCTTTTGATCTACGAGTGCGGGAAAAATTGCAGCGGGAGGAAATCGAATATACCGCCGAACCGAAATTCGATGGTCTGGCCATTAGTCTTTTATACGCCAAGGGCCTGCTGGTGCGGGCAGCAACAAGAGGCGATGGCTACACGGGGGAAGATGTGACACCGAATATCCGTAAAATATCGTCTATTCCCGAGCGATTGGCAGCCGATGCCGGAGACCAGACGCTGGAGATTCGGGGCGAGGTAATCATGTTCAAGGAGGATTTTGCTGACCTCAACCGCCGGCAACGGGAAAAAGGCGAAAAGGAATTTGCCAATCCGCGCAATGCCGCGGCCGGGTCGCTCCGACAGCTTGACGCCGAAATCACGGCCCAAAGGAGATTGAGCTTTTTTGCCTATGGCCTGTCTGCCGGAGCAAGCGGGGAAGAAAACCGGCGGCTGGTTGCCATTAAATCGCACAGTGAAATCATGGCGGCGATGGCGGCCTGGTCCATCCCTGTCAGTAAAGAACGCCAAGTTGTCAAAGGTGCGGCGGGCCTGCTTGCTTATTACACCTACCTGGAATCAATAAGGCCTGCCCTGCCCTTCGACATAGACGGCGTAGTTTATAAGGTTGATCTGCTTGAATATCAGGAACGCCTCGGTTTTGTATCCCGTGCGCCACGTTTTGCGATCGCCCATAAATTTGCCGCTGAAGAAGCAACCACCGAAATTTATGACATTCAAGTGCAAGTCGGTCGCACCGGGGCCTTGACTCCTGTCGCCCGTCTAAGACCGGTGTTTGTCGGGGGCGTGACCGTCAGCAACGCCACCTTGCATAATGAAGATGAAATATTCAACAAGGATGTCCGCATTGGCGATACGGTTATTGTTCGTCGGGCCGGTGATGTCATACCCGAAGTTGTCCGGGTAGTCATTGATAAACGACCTGCTACTGCCGTGCCTTTTGTCATGCCCGCCAAATGTCCGGTTTGCGGTTCTGACGTGGTGAGATTGGAAAACGAGTCGGCGCGTCGTTGCATAGGCATCGCCTGTCCGGCCCAGATCAAGGAACACATCAAACACTTTGTGTCCCGGGGCACCATGGATATTGAGGGGCTGGGGGATAAGCTGGTGCAGCAACTGCTCGAAAATGAACTGATTATTGATCCCGCTGACATCTACACCTTAACAAGGGAAAAGTTACTGACCTTGGAAAGGATGGGGGATAAATCCGCCGACAATCTTATCTCGGCAATCAAGCGTTCCCAAACCCCGACCCTGGAAAAATTTATTTTCGCCCTCGGGATCAGGCATACAGGCGAACATATCGCAAAAGTTTTGGCAGAGAGATTCGGCAATATTTCCGAACTTATTGCAGCAACGGAAGAAGTGTTGCTGGGCATCCGCGACATCGGACCGGAAGTAGCAGCGAGTATTATCAAATTTTTCCAGGAACCGGCCAATCTCAACGTTCTTGCCAAGCTGCACGAGGCGGGTGTCAGAGCGCAAGAAGCTGTTGCGTTGCAGAAAGCACCCCTGGCTGGTAAATCATTCGTCTTCACGGGGACCATGAGCAGGATGTCCCGCCAGGAGGCCAAGAAAATCGTCCAGTCTCAGGGCGGGCTCGTTACGGCATCACTGACGAAGACTACCGACTATTTAGTTGCAGGGGAATCACCCGGCTCAAAATTCGATAAAGCCCGGCAGGCGGGTGTCAACATAATTGATGAGGAGAATTTCGCTAAACTTATCGGTGCGGAGTGATGGCTATGAAAAGATGGCATTTTTTGATTACTGGCAAGGTTCAGGGCGTTTTTTTTCGTGCCCACATGCAGCGGGTAGCCGAGTCGCTGGGCTTTACCGGCTGGGTTAAAAACCTTCCCGATGGCAGTGTCGAAGCCATTGTGGAAGGTTCCGAAATCAACCTGGCCGCCCTGCTGGACTGGTGCCAGGAAGGGCCGCCCTGCGCCGATGTCAGCCAGATTGAAGTGACAGAAGAACCATACAAAGGCGATTACACGGACTTCAGCATCCGTCATTAGTAAGTTAACGTTATCGTCACGAAAACTGCTTCATAACCTTCCCGAATCCCTCCATGGAATTTATTATTGTCCGGTCTTCCACGCAGTAGGAAATGCGGAAGAAGCCGGGTCCGCTGAAGCCGCTGCCAGGTACACAGATGATTTTTTCCTGAAGTAAAGCTTTAACAAACAAGGCATCATCTTCTATGGGACTCTGGGGGAAAAGGTAAAAGGCTCCGGCGGGTTTGACGAACTTGTAGCCCAAGGCTGCCAAGCCATCGCAGAGCAGGTCGCGTTTGCGTTTATATTCGGCCACCGCCACCTGGGCGCCCTGCAGGTTGACGATCACGCGCTGCATCAAGGCCGGCGCGTTCACAAAACCAAGAATTCGGTTGCAAAGAATAGCGGCATCAATAACCATCGCCACGCCCTTCAGGGCCGGATTGATGGCCAGATAGCCGATTCTTTCTCCGGGCAGGGAAAGGCTTTTGGAATAAGAGGTGGCAATAATACTGTTTTCGTAGGCGGCCAGGACACTGGGAACCTCGGCGCCGTCGTAGACGATATCCGTATAAGGCTCATCGGAGATGAGGTAAATATCCTCGCCCAGAGTACGGGACTTGTCTCGCAGAACGTCGGCCAAACCCTTGATAGCAGCGCCATCGTAAACCTTGCCGGTGGGATTGTTGGGCGAATTAATCAGCACGATCTTTGTTTTTTCTGTAATGGCAGCGGCGATAGCCGAAAGATCAAGGGAAAAATCGCTTTGGGTCTTGACAAATTTAGTCACGCCGCCCGCGTTATCCACATAGGAACGGTATTCCACAAAACAGGGCGTAGGAACAATAACCTCCTCGTTGGGATTAAGGAGCGCCTTTAAGATGACATTCAGAGCGCCGCCGGCCCCGCAGGTCATGATAATGTTGTTGAAAGCAAGTGGCACTCCCCGGATGGAACTCTGGTAGGCGGCCACAGACTTTCTCGTCTCGGGATAGCCGGCATTAGGCATATAGCCATGTTTATTCGGGATAACGGCGGCGGCAGCCTGGATGAGAGCCTCCTTGAATTTGTCCGGCGGTTCAATATTGGGATTGCCGAGGCTGAAATCAAAAACATTTTCCGCACCGAATTGTTTTCTCAAATTATCGCCTTCCTCAAACATTTTCCTAATCCATGATGAGCTAGCGATCATATCCTGAATCTTGGTAGAAACAGCCATCGAGTATTCTCCTTTTTTACAATATTATGGTTGACATTTTATCGGGCATTGTTGATAAAAGCAACTGGCAAATCTGGAAAGATGTATAATAAGGTCGCAATTACTTGAAACATAACAAATTGGCGCCAACCGCCGAAACCATCAGTTTTACCGACAATACCATCCTCCGCAATCTGTTTGGCGAACAGGACAGTCATTTAAAGCTCCTGGAGAAGCTGACCGGCGTGAAGCTCGCCGTCCGGGGGAACAATATTACCATAGCCGGCGATGATCCCGTCATTGTTAAGCTCAGCAGGCAAATCCTCGGGCAACTCTACGGCATCATCGCCAAGGGCTATAACGTATTTGCGGAAGATATCGTCTACGCGCACCGGATGCTCTCGGGAAACAGTGATGTGGATCTGGAAAAGATATTTCTCGACACGGTTTTCATTGCTTCCAAAAAACGCGTCATCACCCCGAAGAGCATCGCCCAGAAACTATACATTGATGCCATGAGAAAGCACGACATGGTGTTTGGCGTCGGCCCGGCCGGAACCGGCAAGACTTATCTGGCCATGGCCATGGCAGTTTCCGCGCTCATGGCCAAAAAGGTGCATCGCATAGTCCTGGCGCGGCCGGCCGTAGAGGCGGGTGAAAAGCTGGGCTTCCTGCCCGGCGACCTCGCGGAAAAGGTAAACCCTTATCTGCGGCCGCTTTATGACGCCCTGTTCGATATGCTGGATTTTGACCGGGCCACCGCTCTCATTCAAAAAAGCATTATCGAGGTTGCCCCGCTCGCCTTCATGCGCGGCCGGACGCTGAACGATTCCTTCGTCATCCTCGATGAGGCGCAGAATACCACCTCCGAACAGATGAAGATGTTTCTCACCCGCCTCGGCTACGGTTCCCGGGCCGTCATCACGGGCGACATTACCCAGATAGATCTGCCCCTGGAAAAAGGATCAGGACTCATTGAAGCGGCAACAATCCTCAAAACAACGGAGGGCATCAGCTTCATTCACTTCTCTGAAGTTGACGTCGTCCGGCATCCTCTCGTTCAGGATGTCATTCGCGCCTACCAGCAGTTAGAGCAGCGGAAGAGAAATAAAGGCAATTAAAACATGTACAATATAAAAGTTTTTAAAGACAAATCAGCCTTGTTGGCAAAAAAGATCAAAAACCATGGTCCAAAGATTGCCGCATCATCTTCGCATGTGCTGCTCAATAAGATATTTATATTATCGGTTTTGAGTTTATTGCTGGCTATCCTCCTGACCCCCCAGATCCGGTTTCAACATCCCGGATATAAACTGGGAGACATCGCCACCCGCAATATCAAGGCCGACCGGGAGTTTATTGCGGAAAATGCGTCTGCCACTGAACAGAAGCGCATGGAAGCCATTAATGAAATCCGTTCCGTTTACGATTATGATGACGAAGTGGCGGCGCAGATCCTTACCAGCCTGACCAATGCCTTCTCTCTGATGAAAGAAATAAGCTCCGGGAAGATAGCCGCCCCACCGGAGAAAAACGAGGATCTGTTATCGCCGCTGAAGAAAAACTTTGAAAGAATCGTCGGCCTGACCGTTTCTGCCGAGGAATTTCAGGCCCTCTACCAGAGCAAATTTTCACCCTCCGTCGCCGCAAAAATCGCGGGGCTTATTACTACGGCTTATCGTGGCGGCATGATTACGAACTTGACATTTTTGCCGCAGGAAAAAGACAGAGGAATCGCGGTCAGAGACTTAAGAAAGCAAACGGAAAAAGAGCTGACCAATCTATCGGCCGCCCGCCATATAACGGATATCGAATCGGGGATGCTGAAAACGGCGAACCTTAACGCGGGCCAGGAGACAGCTTACACAGACAAGGTGGCTCTTAGCCTGGCGATGAAATTAATCAAGCCCAACCTTGTTTACAATAAGGATGCCACCGAATCAAGGAAGCATGCGGCCACACGGGATGTCAATCCCGTTTTCCTGAAGGTTGAAAAACACGAGATGCTGGTTCGGGAGGGCGAAAAGATTACCCCTGCCGAAATGGCTAAATTGGATGCCTACTACCAGATCAAGGGAGAAAAGAAGTTTTCCAAATTCCTGGTTTTTACCGGCGTGTTCTTTACAATCGTCTTTTTCGGCATTATTCTTTATCACTATGCAAATAAAATGTATAAAATTGAGAAGTTGGATATCTTGTTTATAAGTGTGACGGCTCTTTTACAGATTATTTTCGTCCGGATAGGAATTTTTGTTGCCGGGGCCGTTACGGAGGCCTTTCCCACCCTTCCCGCCGATGTCTTCATCTACACGATTCCTTTCAGCGCCGCCGCGATGCTGGTGAGTTTGCTGCTCAACCAGAGGCTGGCTTTTCTATTGTCCATATTCTTGTCAATTATCATCACCTTTCTTTTTGACGGCAAGATTTCCCTGTTTATTTTTTCCTTTCTGGGCAGTGCCGTGGCCGCTTACCGGATTGTAGATTGCCGGGAACGGGCTGCATTTTTCAAGGTCGGATTATTGCTGGGCGCCGTGAATATGGCGGCCATTCTCTCCCTGGGCCTGATTGAGGAAAACATTTTCACCTTTCACACCTTTATTGCCCTCCTGATGGGATTTGCGGGGGGAAGCGCTTCCGGTCTGCTGGTTGCCGGCCTGCTACCCCTCTTTGAATCGCTTTTCCAATACACCACGGATATTAAGCTGTTAGAGCTGGCCAATCTCAACCAGCCTATTTTTCAGCAGATGATTATGGAAGCGCCAGGCACCTACCACCACAGTATTGTCATGGCTTCCATGGTCGAAACGGCTGCGGAGGGCATCGGCGCCAATGCTCTGCTGGCCAAGGTGAGTGCCTACTATCATGACATCGGGAAGATGAAGATGCCCCAGTATTTCATTGAAAACCAGCCCAGCGGCGGCAACAAGCATGACAAGCTTTCGCCCAAAATGAGCTCGCTCGTGATAATTTCCCACGTCAAGGATGGTTGCGAATTGGCCGCCAAGGCAAAACTTTCCAAAGAGATTATCAATATTATCAGAGAGCATCACGGCACGAGCTTAGTCAGTTATTTTTTCGATAAGGCCAAAAAGGACAAGACACCTTCCATCCGCGCCTTGCCCGAAACTGATTTCCGCTATCCCGGTCCCAAACCGCAAACCAGGGAGGCGGGCCTCGTCCTGCTGGGCGATGTTATGGAGGCTTCCTCCCGCACGTTGTCCAATCCCACACCGGCCAGAATCAAAACACTGGTCCGGGAACGTATCGAACACGCCCTAAACGATGGTCAGCTCGATGAATGTGATCTCACCCTGCGTGACTTAAACAAGGTTGCCGAGAGCTTTATCATGATTTTAAACGGCATTTTCCATCACCGCATAGATTACCCGGAACCTGTTGTCAATGAACTCAATGGCGCCAAGAAAGAAGGCAACTATGCAATTGTTGATCGAAAACAGGCAGAAAAAAGTAAAGGTAGACAGACGCCGGCTGCGACAGACAGCGAATAAAATTATTCGGGAACTCGGTTGCCGCGACAAGGAAATCAGCCTGGCGCTGGTTGATAACGATCAGATCCGGGAGATCAACAGACAGTATCTCAACCGCGATTATCCCACCAACGTGATCGCTTTTTCCCAACTGGAGGGAGATTTTGGCGATCTTAATCCCACCCTGCTCGGCGATGTGGTGATTTCTGTAGAGAGAGCCGCCGGTGACGGCCCGGCCGGCGGCTTGACCTTAGATGATGAGCTTGATTTCCTCTTTATCCACGGCCTCCTGCATCTATTGGGATATGAACATGAAAATACCACGGAAGCAGAGGCGCAAAGAATGAAAGATAAAGCCGAGCTTTTGTTTTACAACCTGAAAGGCTTCAAAATCTATTCTTAAAAAATACGGGGTAACCGGTCTTATTTTAGTCTTTCTAGACAGTTGAATTCATTTTTCATCCGCTGCCAACCATCCGTGCCATACCTTTCAACCTGGGCTTTTTCCAGTGCTCCTTTCTGAACGGATGCCTTCTTTCGCTCCTCCCAAAAAAAGTTTGTTGCACTCTGGAGAAAATCAGTAATTTTGGCAACCATATGCTGACAGGGGAGATAGATGAAATTGTTACAGCGTCAAAGGACAGTTATAAAACATGAAAATGGTGAAGAAGAATCCCTGCATAAAAAAAGTGAAAAGAAGTTTAAAGATTAAATGAATTATGCTATCAGCAAACGACCGGCAGATTTCAAATAAACTCGATGGGGAGGTCTGAACATCGGCATTGTCAATTGGCTATAATATATGATCCCTAAAGCAACCATTAAGACCTTTATCCATCAGGCTCGCGAACTGGGGGCACTGCAAGCCAAACTGATCGAAGCGGCAAGCATCGTCACTGCACCCTGGGTCAGGCTTAAATGTCGGTATGGCTGTGGCGGCTATAATACCAGCC
This sequence comes from Deltaproteobacteria bacterium, assembly GCA_026388415.1. Classification (NCBI taxonomy): domain Bacteria; kingdom Pseudomonadati; phylum Myxococcota; class Myxococcia; species Deltaproteobacteria bacterium. The sequence goes on from JAPLJV010000044.1 coordinate 125,681, forward strand.
TTTGCTGTCCGCCGCATACACCCACCTATCTGGAGACAAGGGAGGTAATCGCCAGTTACCAATCCGCCCTGCTGATCCACGGCAAGGAGCTCGGCAGGCTTCCCGCCATTGTCTGCGATCTGGAACGCCGGATCTTCCTGGCTGGTTTTCATAAGGCTTTTGGTCTGGGAAGCGGGCCATGTCAACTGTGCGAAAAATGTAATGTCAAGCGATGCATCCACACCGAACAGGCTCGCCCTTCCATGGAGTCCTGCGGCATTGACGTTTATGCTACGGTCCGGGCCAACGGCTATCCCATAAAAGTTGTTAAGGATTATTCAGACGACGCTAATTACTATGGCCTGGTGTTGATCGAGTGATCGATGAGAAAACCTGAAAACAGAACATTTAGATAAGAAAAGCATTCGTCGGTGTCCTGGATGACCTGAACTGAATTGCCTTCTCAAAAGATTGACCACTATGGACATGAATGACTTGAAACGAGTCAACAGTTTATGGGAAAAGATATATCCCCACCTGGCATTACAAATAATGGGGAATTACCAGAGAGATTTCGGGATGGTCTTGGAATTAGGCCCATTTTCTGGCGGTATATCAATGGCGTTGGCCAGATTATACCCTAAACTCAATATTACCATTGCCGATGAGTCGCCGGAAGTGCTGAAGTATTTAAGACAGGAGATATCAAGGTCCGGATTATCCAAAAAAATATGCGTCTCGAAAACAAGTCTAAATCAGCTTGCTTTTGATAGCGCTCAATTTGATTTGGCGGTCTTCAGAGGAGCCTTTTTCTTTTTGCATAATGAGAAATATCTTCTTCAGGAAATATTTCGGGTACTGAAAGATGGGGGAATTGCCTTTATCGGCGGTGGGTTTGGCAAAGATACTCCCCAGGTACTTATTGATGAAATTGCGGATGAATCTCGTGTATTGAATGATAGATTGGGGCGGTACCGGGTCAGCGTATTGGAATTGGAGGAGATGGTCCGTAAGGCAGGATTACTGGAGCATTGCACGATTGAGGAAAGAGGAGGCTTGTGGCTGAACATCAAGAAATAGGGGCGCATAAGCATATTCTTCCCATTATATCGGCCATAACAGATCACCTGTTAACTGACTGCTGATCAATGTATCGTGTCTCACACATCAGAAAGAACATAATTATTTAAACGTTTTTTTCCAACGATACCGATAGCAAAATGATACAGTGCAAACAGTTCCAGAGCAAAAGGGATATACCCCAGATAACCGAGGAGAGGCATTTCAAAAACATGCAGGAAATCTACGTAAGGGATGCAATATATCCATTTCGGGTAGGAATGGAAATTCCACAGTTCCCAAAAAAAGCCGCAGATCAGCGATCCCAGACCAAGCGAAACCACTTGTCGCCAATCGCCTTGAGAGAGATGGGCCAATAGCGTGCGAAAGCCTAACTTTAAGTTAATAGAATCGACAATCAGGTAAAGTGATCCCCAAACAAGGGGGAAATAATACTGGGGCCAAAGGACTATTAAGAACATCATGAGAAGGCCTGCACAGAAAATGGTGGGAATGGTCCAAGGATAAAGGGTAAAACGGGGGCCGGTCGTCAGCTTTTTAACCCATGAAAACGTACTCACTAATTCTGCGGTACCGAACACAGCCGGTATGACAACGGAGAATGATATTGATGATAAGAGGGAAAATTCTACCCTACTGAAATATTCTTCCCCTTGATAAAACCAGTTCCTGGTATGCCAATTGATGAGCTCAAAAAGCCACCACACAGGAATGGAGATCAGGAAGAGTCCCACATAGGCCCGATAATTACGGGTTAGGAGCGAAGAGTGAGTGCGGGAAAATACCAGACTACTCACAAAAAGACAGTAGCCTAACCACAACGGAAAAAATGCCCAATGAGTTCTTAATCCTGGCAGCATCCAGTTACATAACCAAAAAGATAAAATAAGGGCTATGCCTGACCAGCGGATTATGAGTTCCTGACGCTTTCGCCGTTTAGGATCGGAGGTATCTGCATAACCAGAAGTGGCCATATATTATTCAGGACATTTCAGCCGACTCCGAAGTTCAGGCCGCGGCAAAGCGTCTTGACTTTTTCTTAAGCTGACTGATCTGATGCCGCAGCATGACGACGTTATTGTTATCATTTGATTCCAACGCCTGCAATTTCATGACTTTCAGTTCGGAGATTCTTGCTTTGAGCTCTGGTTTTGTCATTTTGATCTTGGCTAAATGTTTCCTTTTCTTAACCGGTGTTTCGTTTTTGATACCCCAGGCTTCTTTGATTAAGGCGACGAGTTCCTCCTTCTTCATGTCAAGGATTGCCCTTTCATGGGGAATCTCTGCCGCAATCTCCCGCAATTCCTTGATAGTCAACTTTTCCAGATGTTTTCCGTCATGTTCTTTATGAGTTTCTTCTGACATCGCACATAGACCTCCTTATTTTTTATATTTGGGAATCAACCTTGCGGTGCATAAATCAATGAATGACTTTATTATATCACAACTCATTTTACGGTTCAACCCTACGGAACACCCTACGGAAATGGCCTTATCATTTAAATTGTATAAGGCTGGATTAGCTAATGATTTCTAATGGCCGTATTAAATAATGTACGCATTTATTAATGGACAGCAGCCTTTTTCTTTTTGACCTTGGCCGGCATTTCCCATATACTCATTATCGTTAAAACGAAACAAAAGGACAACCAATAATTATGACCCCCAAAGGCAGCCCGTATATTGATCACACTGGAGATATAATTATCCCTTTCAATTCTGACCAGAAATACCACCTTTGGAATGGCGGCCAGCATTTAACAGAAACTCTTTTGGAACTGACGTGCCTCAGGATGTTTGGGATGGGCATACCTTAAGGCCGTACCCTGGGAATGGTGGCTGAACTGGGAGATAGACTTAAAGGATATACGAAAAAGGAGAACCGTCATGGTTCCTGGGGCGGAGAAGCTGCCCGAATAAAATGAGGTTAAAAACATGTGTGATCAAGACAGGCTAAAAATGATAATTGAAGAACTAAGCACCCCAATATTTGGGGAGAAGGAGAATATATCAAAAGCTTTTGAATATGTTAGCCTCCTCTCTTCTAATAGTCAAGATGGCGCTTATATCATGACTGCAGTCGGTATTATGTGCAACACAATCGCAAAAGAATTACGAAAGCTTCTCCCGGATGAGTTTTATGAGCTAATACACGCCGAGATATTGAAGAAGATTGAATGATACTGAAATGATAGTAATATTAACTGGGCGGACGCTGAGTCCCATGATTCCGCCTGTATCCTGCCCGTAAGCGGCCTTTAGTTGTGGAGAAACGATTACCTGTGCTGATACATATCCATTTTATCCCGAGATAATTTTACCGCCGATAATTTTACCAATTTAGTTCATACTACATTCCAAATGGAAATCAACAATCTGGCCTGAAAAATGAGTATATTATTTCTTCCTTGACTTCATATGACGATAGGAATAGTATCAAACCAAAATCTCACCATATCTGCGATCAACCTCACAACCTGACGAGCAAACTCCTTGGGTGTTATATGAAGAGAAGATTCCGGAAGGTGCCAATGTAAAGCCTCCAAGAGACCACGATGGCCTTTTGGAGGCTTTTATCGTTTCCCGAAAAAAACCAAACCCTCCGAGAGAAGTTGACCAAAAGGGCAAGGTATTCTGCGGAATCTTTTAAGAAATGTCAAAATCAAACGAGGAGGTGGTTTATGTATTTTATGAATATATGTTCATGGGCTCCAGAGGATGAGAAGGAAGTCGAAAAGAGGAGGGCTGGTTGGAAATGGCCAAAGGGCGTGAAGGTTATCTTTGAATTCCTTGATCTTCAGGGCTGCCGTGCAATAAACGTCGTCGACACGGACGCGAAGGGCCTGATCGCGAGCAGAGTAGCATGGATTGATGTCGTAGCCGTTGAGACCTTCCCTGTTTATCCTTTCGGTGGGAGTAAAAATCTGCTGAAAAAGCAGTAAGTAAGGTCCGATCCATGGGGGTGAGATAAAATGACCCAAAAAATGGATTTTGCTTTTCAAAAGTCTGGATTTTCCCTTTACTAACCTTTTAACATGAGAAAGGAGAAAACCATGCCTGAAAGTACTTACAAAGTTATCGAGTTAGTTGGAGCAAGCAAAGTTTCCTGGGAAGACGCGGCTAAAAAAGCCGTAGAAACAGCAGCCAAGACCTTGAAAGACCTCCGTATTGCCGAAGTCGTCAAGCTTGACATGACTGTTGAGGATGGCAAAGTGGCAATGTTTCGCGTCAGAATTAGTTTATCTTTCAAATATTTGGGAGAATAACTGCTTAGTGTCTGGTGAGGGAGCGGCGAATCGTAGAACCGCTCCCATTACCAGAGCCTTCAGTACAACTGGTAATTCACACTTTAATTCCGAACCAAGAGTCGCGGACTTGTAGGTACTGTAAGTAGCTATAATCTCAACATTTACTTGAAAGGTGCAATTTTAATAGGTTGATTTTTCCGGCGGTTGGAAGTATTCGTATCTTCACGTTATCACTCATATTTTTTAGAATAGTGGAGGAATTGAAATTCAATCAGGGCATTAACGATCTCCGGTTAGAGGTATGCTTTCACACCTGTCGGCATAGTTACGCTTCATGGATGATCGAGCAGGAGCAAGATTTATATACCGTTCAGAAGCTCTTAGGCCACAAGACAAACGTAATGACGCAGCGATATGCCCACCTGAGCGAAAACAGTCTTATGGACGCTGCCAAAGCATTGGGGCAAGCATGGCAGAAGGCTCCCGAGCAGGATCAACAGACCGGCGAAGAGGCCGCAACCGGATAAAGAGGCCGAGCAGGTTGTAAACTTCACGAAATAGAAAACACCTTGCATTATACTTTTATTAGGTATAGGATGAAGCCATGGCGTGGACGATTAAGGAAAAGAAGGGGCTTCACAAACGGGTCAGGGATTTACCTGAGAACGTTCAGAACCTTCTCATTGCCCTGAAAAAGGATATGGAAGCAAACGGGCCGATCCGGGGAGACTGGCCGAATTTCAGCGCCCTGTCCGGCACCCGTTATCACTGTCATTTAAAGAAAGGCCACCCGACCTATGTGGCGATATGGGAAGTGACGGACAAAGAAATATAATTGATTGAGGTGATATATGCAGGCACACACGAAAAAGCACCCTACTGAAACCGTTGAACTGCGATTCATCGGGCCGATTGTGAATATTGCGCGGGCCATCGAAAGCTTGAAGCCGTTGGGGTTTGTGGATACGTCCGATTCTGTCCCGTGGCGCGATGCTTACCCGGAATGCTCGGAAGCGCAGCTTATCGGCAAGGCTCTGGCCGGGGCAAGATACCGGGAAGGGTTGACGCAGATGAAACTTGCCGAACTGACCGGCATCCCCCAGCGCCACATCAGCGAGATGGAAAACGGCAAGCGCTCAATCGGCAAGGAAATGGCGAAGCGCTTGGGGAAGGCATTGAACATAGGGTACAAGGTCTTCCTGTAAGAAGTTCACCAGGGGGATACCCTGTATATGGGACCCTCTCAGGGGTGACCAATAAAAATAAGCATGGCGCCGGAAATTGTGTTCACCTACTACTGTTTAGTGTCGACCATTAATCAGAACTGACGATTACGGATTGAAAGGGAGCAACGATTAGGCATTGCTACCATAGAGCCCGGGAAAAAACAATTCCAACGCTTAGGAATCGTCACTAATCATAATTATGATCACAAAGATTCCGCATAAATTTGCCTTGACTTTTCAAGAATGATATTTCATGCTTTAAATAAAGTTCCATAGTACCGTCTGGTTGGTGATTTGGTCACGTTGATGTTCGACAAATAGGGTGGTTAAATCAGCATATTGATGTATCTGTAATCGAAGGGTTCTTCCTTCCAAAAAACGCATTGATAAGGAGGTATCATGAAAAGGTCGACTTTATTAGTAGTTCCTTTCCTTATTGTGGTTTTGGCTGTGGGTGGCGCTTTTGCCGCCAGTGCAGATGACATAACAAAAGGCAAGGGGCCTGGCACAATGATGGACAAGAAACCCGGACCCGGTGATTTAAACAAGAAACCTGGACCCGGCGATTTAAACAAGAAACCCGGACCCGGTGATTTAAACAAGAAACCCGGGCCCGGTGATTTAAACAAGAAACCTGGACCCGGCGATTTAAACAAGAAACCTGGACCCGGTGAGTTAAACAAGAAACCTGGACCCGGTGATTTAAACAAGAAACCCGGACCTAGCGGCGACAAGGACAAATGCAAGCCTTAATAACAAGCAATTTCACTTTACGAAGGCCGACCGCCTCTTGAGGTTTGTTTTCAGTAGAAAAGAAGGTGGGACTTCCCTGTTGCCACCTTCTTTTCTTTTTATTGCCATCTTTTCTACGTTATCATCATATGCTTTCATCTATAAGTCCAAGTCGCAATGACGTGACGGAGCATAGGGAAACAAAGGTTGCAGCGGCACTTTTGTTCGGAGTTTGTTTCTTTTTAACTCTCTTGCCCCCTGTATATGCGTGGGATAAATCAACTGCTTTCAAGGAGACTCCGCCGGGCACAGAAATTCGATCTCAAGGTGGCCGAATACAAGTTTATTCCTAAGGTGATGCTCGATTCGACAGCACAGAGAAACTCTTCATCGGTAACGGGTGATGACCCTCGCCTTACCACGGGGTCCTTCGTATCAGACAATGCAACTTTCTCCGCCACAGTGACCCAGCAACTGCCTACCGGGGGACGTCTGGACCTAACGGCGGCTCATTATTTAGACAGCGCACATACAACCGGATTGCAGCGTGCAGATTCATACGGTCTCTTCCTGACGCAGCCGCTCCTGAAAGGAGGCGGAATGGAAGTGGGAACTGCCTCAATAAAGAACGCACGGTTTACTGACAGTGTGAACCAATTATACTTAAAAACAACGCTTATGGACACGGTTAGTTCGGTCATTTATGCCTATTGGTACTTCCTGCAAACGGTAAAGCAGATCGAAATCAGCAGGCAATCCCTGGAAAGAGCCAAAGAAAGCATGGCCGTGACGCGGGAACTCATTACCGCGGGCCGGATGTCGGAGATGGAGATAGTTCAGAATGAGGCAGACATAGCCAATAGGGAGATAAGCCTTCTCTCTTCAGAAAATAATGCCGATGCCGCACGGATAGCACTGCTGAAGCTTTTTGACCTGGGAAGGAACACCCCACTTGTCCCCACGGAGCCGCTTACCGTGGAATCCGCCCTCCCCACCTACGAAGAGTGCCGTCAACAGGCTTTTGTCAACCGGACCGATTACCTTATCGCCGCCCTCAATGTGGATATTGCCAAGACAAACGTCACTGTAGCACAGAATAACAGGCTGTGGGATTTGTCGCTCATCGGCGGTGTGGAGAAGAGTCCGGTGACTGCCTGGGAACAGCCGCGATTCGAAGGGACCACCGACAATTGGAATACCGGCATTCGCCTGTCCATACCATTGGGGGACTTGACCCCTCAACAAGGCTACGTTGCCGCAAAGGTCGGTCTTGACAAAGCTGAGGTGGCCTTTGCCAAGGTGAAGGATACCGTGGAACTCGAACTTAGAGATACCCTGAGGGAGGCAGAAATGAAACTGAGGCAAGTGAAGCTGGCACAGGAGTCACGCAAACTTTACGAGCGAAAGCTGGACGTGGAAAAGGAGAAACTCCGGGCAGGACGCTCGACAAACTTTCAAGTAGTGTCTTCCCAAAACGACCTCTTTTTTGCCCGGAATTATGAACTCACCTCGATCATCAGCTATGTTACCGCACGCACCGCTCTGGACAGGGTTTTGGGCGTCACCCTTGAAAAGTGGGGAATAAAGGTAGCCGATCGTTCGGGAGATGAGAAATATTATAAATAGTGTGGTAGAATTTACAGAAGCCCTTACGGCAAGTTAAAGACGGACCCATTTCCCGGGTCGGAAGGCAATAAGATGACATCGCCTTTTTCCTCCCCTGCGGACGGCAAGATTCAAAAACTGGAGCAGATCGCCAGGATTGGCGTTGCCCTTTCTGCGGAAAAAGACAACGCACGGCTCCTGGAAATGATTATCGATGCAGCCAGAGCCATAGCCAATGCCGATGCCGGGACGCTTTATATTTTGGATAGTGACGCAAAGAACCTCCGTTTCGAGGTTATTCAAAATGATACCCTGAAGATCAGGATCAACGGCAGCGATAAATCCGGCAGCAACCTGCCTCCTCCAGTGCCTCTCTACTTGGAAGATCAGCCCAACATGGACAATGTTTCTTCCTATGCAGCCCTCACAGGTTCTCCGGTGAAAATTCCCGATGTTTATTGCGCCGAGGACTTCAATTTTTCTGGGCCTAAAAGCTACGACGCTCTCACCGGCTATCGAACCCAGTCCATGCTAGTCATCCCCATGACTAATCACGATAACAAAGTAATCGGGGTTGTACAGCTTATCAATGCCAAAGATCCGGCCACCTCCGCGGTAGTGTCCTTTTCGGAGGAACAGGCGGGCTATATTTCATCCTTGGCGTCCCAGGCGGCTGTGGCCCTGTCCAATACCCAATATATTCAGCAGCTCGTGACCAACATTGATGAGATCCGTTTGCTTCAGGAGTCGGATAGGGAATTGAGCCACAAGCTCCGCGATGCCTATCTCAAAACGGAGGAATCCAACAGAGAACTCCAAGCCGCCCTTAAGAAGGTCCAACTGATCCGTATTGCCGCAACGGGACTCATCTTGCTGCTTTTCATCGTTCTGGGCTTTTTTTTGTGGAACAGGTCACTCCTCCCCGAAAGAAAAAAGGTTCCGGCCATGGCGGAGCAGCGGGAGACCGCTGGTCGTATCTTCCGGGTCCAACCGGGAAAGGTCACCTCCGCCATCTACCTGACGGGAACCCTTGAGCCGCTGAGTGTGGTTAATCTTACCTCCTCCCTCAACGGGAAAGTGGAAGATATTTTTTTCCGTTATGGAGAGATCGTCTCTGCAGGCCAGGTATTGCTTAAGCTCGTCACATCCCAGGTAGAGGTTAGTGTTCGCGAGGCCAAGGCCGTCTACATTAAGGCGCTGGAACGCTTTAACCAAGTTGAAAAATGGGAAGAGAGTGAAGAAGTAACACGTGCGCGCCGCTCCCTTTCCAAAACTAAACTTACCTTGGATTCTCAGAAGCAGACGATGGATGAGACGGAACGGCTCTTTAAAAAGGGGCTGGTAGCCTCCAGCGAGTTTGAGTGGGCAAAGCAGCAGTACCAAGGTCAGTTGTTGGATTATCAGAACGTCCAGGATGAGTATAAGGCAACGCTAGCCAAAGGAACCGGCGAAAATAAGCAGATCATCCGTTTTGAGATGGAAAACGCCCGTACACGTCTGAGGGATTTGGAGCAACAGTTGGCGGCTTCCACGGTGAAGGCACCGATGCCGGGGGTCATCATGCTGCCGGGATCCGCCCTTGAGGCACGAGATGCCCCGCGCTTGGAGAAAGGGAGCATCTTACAAGAAGGAGGCATCGTCCTTTCCATAGGTGACTTATCGGGCTTTTCGGTCAAGGCGAAGGTCGACGAAGTGGATATCACAAAAATCAAGGTGGGCCAGAAGGTCAACGTCACGGGCGATGCCTTCCCCGACGTAACCCTTCACGGTAAAATTCGCAATATTTCTTCCCAGGGCAATGTTGCTCAGGGGACCGGCGTTCCTTCCTTCGAACTGAAAGTGATTATCGATGAAATACCTCCCGCCATTAAAAAAATCATCTACATAGGTATGTCGGCAAACATGGAGGTGCTGACCTACGAGCGGGCCGATGCTTTGACGGTGCCGGTGGTAGCGGTGGGTACCGAGGGTGATAGACCTTTTGTTCGCCGCCTGAATAAGGACGAGAAGGGCAATCAAGCGGTGGAGAAGGTGGGGGTCCAAACCGGTTACACCACCTATGACCAGGTAGAAATCCTGGACGGACTCCATGCCGGGGACGAAGTTCTGGTGGGTCAATGAGGTATGATTAAGCTGAACAGTATAAGGAAAAGCTATTGCGTGGGCTCCACGGAAATTGAGGTGCTTAAGGGCGTGGACCTGGACGTGGCGGACGGAGACTTTCTCGTTTTAACGGGGGGGTCAGGATGTGGAAAAACTACGCTGATGAATATCATCGGTCTTCTCGACAAGCCGACCGCGGGCGACTACGTTATCGGGGCAGAGAAGGTCACCTATGAAGACGACGATACCCTCTCCGAACTCAGAAACAGAAAGATAGGCTTTGTTTTCCAGCATTACAATCTCCTTCCACGACTTACCGTCTTGGAGAATATCGGTATACCTCTTCGCTACAGGGGTATCGCAAAGGAGGGGGTTCAGTGCCGTGCTTGGGAACTTCTGAAAAAAGTGGGACTGGAGGAGATTGCCTACAGAAGACCTTCCGAACTATCCGGTGGACAGCAGCAGAGGGTGTCTCTGGCCCGCGCGCTGGTGGGCACCCCTGACCTCCTCCTGGCGGACGAACCGACAGGTGCTCTGGATGCCCTGGCAGAAAATCTCGTTCTAGACCTCTTTTCGACCTTACACGATGAAGGTCTTACAATTGTCCTTATAACCCACAGCCCCGTCGTAGCGGAGAGAAGTAAACGTCACATGATACTGCGGGATGGAGTGATTACGGAACCATGATAGGCGCTGACCTTACCGAAGTGCTGCGAAACTTGTGGGTGTCGAAACAGAGAACGCTCATAGTACTTACCGGCATTGTTGTGGGTATCGGTGCCGTCATTGCGATGATTTCTTTAGGGGTCATGGCTCAGGATGAGGCCCGCAGACAGTTCGCCAATGTCGGCACCGATATCGTCACAATTCGCAATGACCCATCCGGCGTGGCCCAGGGCAGCAGGCCAAACTTTTCTCGTCAGCTCAAGGAGCTTTTGGACATTCCTGTTTTTTGTCCAACGGTAGGCACTGTGGCACCTTCTGTGAGTCCATTGGTTGATGTATCCTACGGAGGGAAGAAAATGAGCGGTGCGTTTGCTCTCGGTATCACCAATGCCTTCCTCAGCCTCCAGCAACTCAGAATACAGGAGGGAAGATTTCTGACCAATATAGATGAGAAGAGTCATTTCTGTGTAGTGGGGGAGGGAGTAGCCAAAAAAATGATGCAAATCAGAAGGCAAGGGCTTCTGGGCGAGAGGATAAGGGTAGGAACCGGCATTTGCTCTGTAGCAGGTGTTGTGGCACCGGCGCAGAAAGGCTTCATGCGGGACATAGATGTCAACATGGCGGTATATATCCCCTTTGTAACTGCCCAGAGGATGACGGGTGATGTTCTGACGGCTACCACTACCGCTCAAGTAAAACAGGGCATCGACAACAATGTGGCCATGGAACAGATAGGAGATTACTTCGGCAAGCATACCCGGGTGAAGAGTTATAAAATCACCAGCCCGGAGGAAATGGTGGCTCAGATGGAACGCCAAATGCGCCTCTATACGCTGCTTCTCAGCGCCGTGGGGAGCATCGCTCTCATCATGGGAGGTGTCGGAATTATGAACGTAATGATCTCTTCAGTCATGGAAAGAAGACGCGAGATCGGCATAAGGCGGGCACTGGGAGCGAAGAGAAGGGATATCAGAAACCAGTTTCTCTTGGAAGCGTTCATCCTCTCTCTCATCGGCGGCATTTTTGGCATCTTGCTTGGCGAAGGCGCCTCATTTATAATTGCTCACTTTACCGGCTGGCACTTCGTCTTTTCTCCACTCGCCCTCGTGGGTGGATTGGGGATTTCCATATCTCTTGGTCTCGTTTTCGGTCTTTACCCCGCCCATCAGGCTTCCAAGCTTGATCCCATCCTTACTCTCCATAAAGAGTAAGATATTCTCCCGGGACGCAATACAGTGAAATTCACCCAAAGTGATGAGCAATACTGATTCACTTGGATACCGAATATAGGAGACTGTTATTGACAGGGCAGATGCTTATACGCGAAAATAAAAGTTTTCGCCGGTTTATGTTGGTTTCAAACACTGATTTCCAAATGAAAGGTTGCATTGAGTAGAGAAATCAGAAAAGCAAGATTTCAGGAAGACTCAAATACCCCTGATCATCGGAAAAAAGCAACCCGGATGATGCCACATTTCATACCGTTATCAGTAAGTTGCTCCTAAAACAGAAAAAGGGGAGGCAGATTTTTTCTGATTTTTCGACCTTCACTTGCCCCCGAAATTCCACCCGTCGTGCAATTTTCTTTTCTATCACATCCACAAATTGTGTGTGAACTACCGGTCAACTGTCCCCTTTTCTACATCCTTAACCTATGTTAACCTCCAGACAATACATAGCTGCTCTTATTCTTTTTTATCTCCGCAGGTAGAAAATCCAAAAGGCAGATATACTGGACACCATCTAATAAAACCGGTCACAATAAGAACAACGCCAACAGCGCCCCACCAGCTTTGGAAATAGACACCCACCAGGATAATAATGACCCCCAATATGATCCTAAACATTTTATCGGTCTTACCAACGTTGCATTTCATAAGTATTCCCCCCTTTCAATGGTTCTATGATACCTCCATATTTCCGGACGCTCTATTCAGCCTCCCATATTGGCTCTTCTTGTGGGACCCTTTTCTCTTACAATTCTGATCCACGACGTATGAACAATTTCTCCCAGAGTTCCTCCTTTCTCAGGCAGTATTCCGAGTCGCTTTTGATAGTCTCGTTACCTCCAGAATACATCCTCTCTGATTTTGTTTACGTTGGTACATCCGGTAAAGATCATGGCCACCTTCAGCTCGTCCCGCATCTGTTCCAAGGTCAGCCGCACACCATCGGCGCCAGCACCAAAGGCACCAATGGTTAGCGGTCTGCCTACGAGGACGGCATGTGCACCGAGGGCCAGCATCTTGAGCACATCCACTCCCCTACGTACACCTCCATCGACCAGTACTACCATGTCGCGGCGCACAGCCTGTGCTATCTGAGGCAAAACCTCGGCAGTACCGGGGGTGTGGTCCAGCACCCGCCCACCATGGTTAGAGACTACAATGGCAGCAGCCCCTGCCTCCCGCGCAGCAAAGGCGTCCTCCACGCACATAATGCCCTTCAGAATCAGCGGCAAGGTCGTGCTTTGCACTAATTCCTTCAGTTGCGATACCGTCTTTGGCTCTACCGGCTGACCAGCCGCCCGCATGGGCACAATGCCAGCGGCGTCCACATCTACCCCCACAGCGACACAACCTGCAGCCTCAGCCTCGCGGAAATGGGCGATAATGCTGGCCTGGTCACGCGGTTTGGTAATGGGAATGCCTACCCCTTCGTTCGCACGGATGACACGCAAACCCGTGGCATAGATGAGGGGATCAGGCGCGTCCCCTGTCATAGCCAGCGTTCCTGCCTGCCGAGCACCGGTGACAAAGGCCGTAGCCAACTCCTCTTCACTGATGATTTCTTGAAAATTCATTTTGGCGCCTGCCACTGCCGCCCCCAGTATCGGCATAGAGAGCTTTTGTCCCAGGAGAGTCAGCGCCGTCTCGGGATCGCTGGCCGCGTGGACTATGCGCATTTTGACGCGCAGAGCGGCAAGGGCATTGTAGTTATTGATGAACGATGCGCCACTTTCGGCACCCCCAATGCCGGGAAATTCACCGGCACAGGCCACGCCGTTGCACTCGCGGCACACACGGCAAATACCGTTAAAACGTTTCTTAGCTTCTTGACGTATTTCCTTCAGGTTCATTTCCTGCGCGCCTCTTTTCACGACCAATATTTTTTATCTTTAACAGGTTGGATTAATGGCAGAAATTTGTCATGCTTTGTTTCAGCTTGTCTGCACATTATCCGAACAGGAAACAGGCTGTCAAGTATTTCCAGCTTTCATCCCGTAATTTACGCCGATGGTCAAAGCCCCCACCTTTCGATTGGTTATCAATGGGGCTGAGCTTGATAAAATATCAATGAAGCCACGCATCTAACACCTGATATGGTTGTTAGTTGTCAACAAAAAAGTCCTCTCCCTGGTGCTTTAACAAGCGGTTATGCATTGTCCTATTTCCAGAGCATAAGCAGAGGCGGAACCTGATAAGCGACGTTTGATCATCCTGATATACGCGGGTTGGATACCGCCAGACCTTTCTTCATCGCGGAGCTGCCTCTGTCTACAAGCAGGAATTCGGCAAGCCTTATCCCATAGGTGTTACGAGGATTCTCCTCACGTGGTTGCGCCCCTGCTTATGCCTTGGATTTTGTTAATAAGCCATCATACCTCCATTGCAACGGATTGTTATTTGGAAGCTGTTAACCCAACACTGGTACTTCTTTTGCTATTGCCCACATGAAGGCAGACAGTTCTCTTGCTATTGCCGTCACGGCATTGTTGCGGTTCTTCCCTCTCGCCACGAGCCGTCTGAATCGGCCACAGAGCCTTACCTGACATTTCCAGGAAATATCCCGTATAACTTGCTGCAATCCTTCCTGGCGTAGCAGGAGATGACGGCCTCCAGTACTCTGGAGACATTCTCGCCTGCAACGGCCACATCGTCATACACGGCCATGATTGTCTTCCTTGCCGGTGGCGTTAACCTCAGCTTCAAATTGGCCCTTGTCACCACGCCGAGTGTTCCCTCAGAACTAATGATGATGTGGAGAAGGTCATAACCAATGACATTGTTCAAGGTCTTGCCACCAAGATTTACAATTTCACCAGTGGGAAGAACCACTTCCATTCCCAAAACGTATTGTTTTGTCACACCGTATTTCAGACAAGAAGGACCACCGGCATTTTCAGCAATGATGCCTCCGATTGTAGCACCATAAAAACTTTGGGGATCTGGAGAAAAACAAAGCCCTTCTTTCGCCAGTTCGAGAATAAAATCCTGTAGCACAACACCGGCTTCCACCGTCGCCATTAGATTCTCTTTATCGATTCTTGCTATTTTGTTCATTTTGGAGAGACAGAGAACGATACCACCATTATGGGGATCGAACCCCCGCTCACATTCGTACCGCCACCTCTCGGAGTTACAGGTATTTTTTCTCTATTTGCTAATTTCATGACCTCGGAGACTTCTTTCGTATTCTTAGGAAATAGAACCAAATCAGGCTGATGGACCCAGGTTGTCGTTCCATCATAGGAATATGCCTTTAAGTCTTCCGGTGATACGAGAATATTTTCTCTGCCAACGATCTTTTTAACGTCGGCTACTGTCGATTCCTTTATCATAGAAGGCCTTTCATGACATGATCACTAAGGCTCAATCGATCATTGTGAAGTCGGCACCGCGAGTGTCTGGTGGCATCTCTTTTATGCGATGTCAGGAATACTCGCGCCCCCCGACGGAAAAATCGCCACATCGGCCGTAGGCATTTTCGCAAAGGTTGCTGAAACTGCTTCATCGAGGCTCGAAGCATAGGTGAAATTCATCATATCCACTTGTTCTTTCGTCAGGGCCTCAGGTACGTGGATGACGGTAAACTTTTCGGACAATTCCTTGAAAATAACCACCATCATGATAAAGGAGATACCAAAGTTCTTGAGATGATCCGGTATGTCGCCCCGAAGCAGCCTGCGATGATACTCGTTTGCAGTCTCCTTGGTGGCCATCTGCTCCACGAGGGGCATGATGGGCCCTGCATTCTTCTGGGAGGCAACCCAGATGATGGTACCTCCCGTCCGCACTGCAAAGCTGGCATTCAGGAGCGCTTTCATGGCGTTCACGCCGATTTCCAGCGGCGCAGCAGACGTAATCACCACGTCGGGACGCTTAGGTAAAGAGATCATGTAGAGGGAGGCAGCGTATTCCGATGCCTTTCGATGTTCTTCAACGGGGTCTCCGGCAAAGGCCCGAATGACCTGATGCTTTTCGTTCATAATGAAATCGAGCTTAAAGGCGAGCCTACTCATACGGCCCACTTCCGCAAGGTCCTCGTAAAAGGGGTTTCCCTGGAGGAGGTTCAACTTGCTGTTTCTGTGGCGCATCCACGTATAATGATGTTCGGCCACCGCCCGGTAGGACGAGACTCCGGGCATGATGATCTTGCATCCCCCACCGAATCCGGAATAGGGGTGGGGCATGCACTCCCCGATTCCGAGGATCAGATCAGCCTGGGCTACAAGCTTGTTTAACTCGACAGTGGTTCCCCTGTTGGTCCTGCCCACGAGGATATTATCGTCGGAACGGGGATCATGGTTGAAAACACGGCCCTGGAGACGCCGGATAACCTCTTTACCCACCTTTTTCTCCAACTGTTCCGGGGAAAGCGCCGGGTGGGTGCCTAAGGCACAGACGCCGCTTATCCGTTCGTCGGGGATACCGGCCCTGTTGAGACGGTCGAGAATGGGCGGGAAGACGAGGTAGGCAGGCGTGGTTCGCTGAACATCATCGAAGAGCACCACCACATCCATCCCCGGCTTGGCGAGTTCTTCGACACGCAAAGACCCTATCGGGTTATCAAGGGCACGGCCGATCTCCTTTTCAACATCATCCACTACCGGTGTTGCTGAACAATCCTGGCAGGTGAGTACATTCCAGGCCGGCGGCAGGGAAAATTCCAGTTTTCCCCCTTCATAATTCAGATAATAGCTCATATGATCCCCGTTTCATTTACGTGTGAAGGTTGACAGGCTGTAGTAGTGCGCCGGGAAAGGCCCTCCCATTCCTCATCGGTCTCCGCTTGCATTTGGTTTATCTCGGTAGCGCCGAGGTGGCGATATCTCCCCTGGGACTTCAGGTATTCTTCCACGGGCAGACCCAGAGGGTCATAGGTAATAAAGTATTTCCTACCGTCAAAGACTTCATAGAGCGGGAAGATCTTCGTCTCCACCGCCAACATGGCGGCAGTTGCGGTCAGGTTTTCCGCCATCCTCCAGCCCGTGGCGCAGGGTGTAAGAATGTGGATGAATTTGGTCCCCCCCATGCTTCTTGCCTTCTGCACTTTCTCCATCAAGTCCTGCGGATACCCTATGGAGGCTGTGGCGGCGTAAGGGATGCGGTGGGCCGCCATGATCTCCATGATGTTCTTCTTCCTGGCAGTACGGCCCTTGGGCGTTGTAATCGTCCAGGCGCTCCGCGGGGTGGCGGAACTTGCCTGGATGCCCGTGTTCATGTAGGCTTCATTGTCCAGACAGACGTAAATGTAGTCTTCGTTCCGGTCCGCCGTGCCGGAAAGGGACTGTAATCCTATATCGAAGGTCCCCCCGTCGCCTGCAAAGGCGACTACGGCGATATCGTTCCTGCCCCTTATTTTCAGGGCATAGGATAACCCGGCTGCTGTTGGCGCTGCTGTTTCGAAGGTGCCGTGGAATGCGGGAACCTCAAGGGAGCTGTGGGGATGGGTAGCGGCAATAACGGAGGAGCAGGATGGAATGATAACGGCCAATGTCTTGGGCCCGAGGGCGCAGAGCACGAGCCTCATGGCTATCACCACCCCGCATCCGGGACAGGCCATGTGTCCTGATCTCATCTGGTCTTCAACGATATTCTGTGTGTCCATGCTAATTACCCCTCACCCATACGGGTAGATCGTCGGGTGCCTCTTTGTTTAATACCTCCAGGCAGATGCCCTCGAGGATTTCGGGAGAGACATCTACTCCGTCGAGTCCCGCAATATATCCGTAGATCTGTGGCCGGGCTGTGGAGTTGGCCATGGCCGACTTCAATTCCTGGCAAAAGATACCTCCCTTTCCGAGAGATATGTTCCGATCGATGACAACGACCTTCGCCGCATTCTGCAAAGCATCCCGGACCTCTTTCCACGGGAAGGGCCTGAAAGTTTTGATTTTCAGGAGCCCCACTTTAAACCCCTTCGTTCTCAGATTATCGATTGCCATACGGGCTGTGCTTGTCATGGAGCCGCTCGTCACAAGGACAAGCCGGGCATCGTCGGTCTGTATTGCCTCCACCATCCCGTATCCTCTCCCAAATTGCACCTTGTACTCCTCATCCACCTCCCTGATGACCTCCTTGGCATTCTCCATGTCATGAAAAGCTGTCTCCCTAAAGGGGAAAAACTGGGTTCCCGCCGTGACCACATTGGAGACAAAGGCGGGGTTGTCGAGGTTGAAGCGCTCGGGAAGCGAAGGCGGCGGTAGGAAGAGATCCACTTGGTCCTGATCGGGCAGGTCCATGGGTTCGATGAAATGGGAATTAAAGAAGGCGTCTATGATGACCATGGAGGGCAAAAGCATCGCCTCGGAGATCCGGTACGCCTGGATGACCGTGTCGAAGGCCTCCTGGTTGTCCTCGCAGTAGAACTGCATCCATCCCGTATCCCGCTGAGAGAGGGTATCGGTCTGATCACACCCGAAAGACCAGGGCGCGGCCAGGACCCTGTTCACGCAGCCCATTACCACGGGAACCCTGTTGCCCGAGGCAAAGTGAAGCATCTCATGCATAAGCGCGATGCCCTGCGATGAGGTGGCGGTGAAGACCCGCAACCCGGCAATGGAGGCGGCAACGCACATGGCCATTGCCGAATGCTCCGACTCCACCCGCACCATGGTTCCCGGCAACGCTCCCTGGGACTCCATCTCGGAGAGTCTTTCGTAAATCGGGGTCTGGGGTGTGATAGGGTAGGCCGGAATAAGCTGGGCTTTCGCCATTCTCACCGCTTCAGCGATGGCATAGTTCCCCGACAGGAGATCTCTCATAGTCTGTCCTCCACTTCTATCACGTGACGGGGGCATACGGTGGCGCAGATGCTGCACCCCTTGCAGTAGTCCGTCTTCACGCTGTATATTCTGTCTCCTTCTTTTACGATGGAAATATCGGGGCAGAGGTAAAAGCACAGGTCGCATCCGATGCAGGACCCGCAATAGAAACATCTCTTCGCCTCGTCGATTGCCGCTTGCCTGTCGAGCCCCTCATTGACTTCACGAAAGTTGCCCTTCCGCGTTTCAGGAGGAGATTTCGCCTGAACATTCGGTTTTGCCTTCCTATAGAGCAACGTGTTCAAATCAGCAAACTCCACGACCCTCTTGAGGTCAATTGTGCCGTCCTTCATATAGGCGCCCATAGAGAGAGATGACCCCTGTCCCAGGGTCAAGGCCTGCATAATCTTTTCCGCATCGTACCCGTTCGCCTTCAGATGGATGGAAAGGGCAGCCCGTTTTCCCGACAGGATGGCATCCACTACGGCAGGTCTCTGCCTGATGACGTCGCCGCCCGCGTAAACACCGGGCGACGGGGTCATACCCAGGTTATCGACAATGACTTTTGAAGAGTCTTTGTCCACTATTTCCGGAAGGAAATGGCCCGCATCAGGGATCTGACCGATTGCGACAATTACAAGGTCGGCATCGATGACAAAGTCGTCGCCCTCGCCCTGTGAGAGCGTGTACCTTCCGGTGGCGGGATCCTTTTCGACTCTTGTTTTCGCGAGCCTCACCTGCTCCAAGCGCTCCTTGCCCAGAAACTCCTTTGGCCGGTATTCACCTATGATCCTGATCCCTTCTTCATGCGCCTCTCCAATTCCTTCGGAGATTGCAGGGAAATCGTCTTCCTTTTCCGGGGCGATCATGGTGATCATTGCTTCGGGGCTGCAGAAACGGCGTGCCGTTCTCGCCACGTCCACGGCCACGTCTCCCCCGCCGATGATGACGATGTTCTTCTTGCCCCGGCAAAGATCCTTCTTCCCTTCATGGGAGAGAAAGTCAAGGCCGTACAGGACCGGTCCGCCTTCTTCGGAGGCTGTCCCGAGCTTCTGGGGCAGCCAGGCCCCGGTACCGAGGAAAATGTAGTCGAATTGATTCTGTAAATCGATGAGCCCGTCCCTGTCAATCCTTACGTCGGTCTTCATGGCTATGCCGAGGGCCAGCATACGGTCGATCTCTCTCGACAAAACATCTTTGGGGAGCCGGTATTCGGGGATGCCGTGCCTGAGCACTCCTCCCGCCTCCCGCCTCGATTCGAAAATCGTAACCTTGTGGCCGAAGAGCCTTAAGAAATAGGCGGCCGAAAGCCCGGCAGGACCCGATCCGATGACGGCTATGGTGGTTCTCCTGTCTTCGGGGTTGCTGCTAATCGGGGGGATTGCTTTGCCCAGATCGGCAATGGCTCGTTCCAGTGCCCTGATTTCTACGGTCTCATCGAACTGATTCCTGTTGCACTTCGTTTGGCAGGGATGGTAGCAGACCCTGCCACAGACTCCAGGCAGCGGGTTTTCCTGGAGAAGGGAAGCCAGGGCACTGTCAAAATCCCCCTTTGCAGCGTAGGAGAGCATGGCCGGGATGTTGTTTCCCGCAGGACAGGCCTCGCGACAAGGAGAGGATTTCTCGCGATAGGAAGGTTTTCTCGGGCTCCATTGCCCTGTTTTAAAGGCCTCCGTGCTTACTCGTGATATTGGTATGATGGCGTCCACATTTCCCACCCTGGGGCTGATCTGTCTGGTCATGATGCCTTTCCCTCCGGCATAACAGTCATATTATACCCTTCAAAGGCCGATTTGATGTTTTCCTCTATTTTTCCGGGCACGGAAACCCTGATGGCTTCCTGAAGAACGTCTACGGGGATGTCCCCTGCAACCCTGCAATAGGAGCCAAGCATGGTCGTATTGATCGCGGTGCCGACACCCTCTCTCTGCGCTATGGCCGAGGCATGCACGACCGCCACGGGCAATTCCCTAAAACCGAAGTGATCCCGATCGAAAGGAGTGTTGATGAGGACAAAGCCACCGGGTCTTAAGGTTCCTTCGATTTCAGCCTCGTCAATCAGGTCAGGGGCAAAATATATGAGGTGATCAGGTTTCTTGATGTCGCATTTCAGGTATATCTTCTTGTCGTCAACGCGCAGGAAACTCGTTACCGGCGCGCCTCTGCGCTCCCCGCCGAAGAGCGCGTAGCATTGTGGGTATCTGCCCATGAGGAAGTAGGCCCGTGCCAGTATTTGGGCGGCAATTACGATGCCTTGTCCACCCCTGCCGCAAAACTTTATCTCCACCATATTTATCCGACTCTTTGCGCCTTAAGATTTGTTCGCTTCCTACTTCATCATGTAACCGGGAAGCCACGTTGCCAGTTGGGGAAAGAGAAAGAGCAGTACAATACACATGACTAGACTGAGAAGAAAGGGCATGACGCCCCGGTAAATGACACTGAATATAATTATGTCAAGTTATTCATGATATACTCATCTTTCAGGCCAGATTGTTGATTTCCATTTGGAATGTAGTAGGATCGTGGGAAATGAGAAAATCAACAGTTCAGGAATGAGCCCTTGCCCCCGATCATCTCCCGAAAATGCCACATTTCGCCCGCAACTCATCAATATACCTTGATCAAAAAAATAGCTACTTGTATTTGCTATCTAGGGATTGCTATCAATGATGATTGATATGTTCTGGTCTTGCGACAACCCCCAACTAATATTACCCAATAGTAGTAACAGTCATTAAGGATTCCCAATCCGAAGTGTGTAATACAGAATCCAGCCCCAGAACCTCCATATTTTTTTATTAACGGGTTACGGATGCTCGATGAGATGTATGAACTCCTCCTTCTTGACCTCGTCAACGATCCATGAGCAAGCTTCGAAGCAGCGGTCACGGGTCTTGCCGGAGACGATGGCCAGGAGGACCGAATCGCAAGCGCCGA
>JAPLJV010000045.1 GCA_026388415.1 Deltaproteobacteria bacterium
TTGAGCCTGCGCAATATCCCTTTTTGCACCGCTTCGCCGGCCAGACGGTCGTATTCCGCCTGAGAACCATCGCACCAGTAAACACTGTCCGGACGGCACAGCTCCGCCATCTCTTTTACCCATTTCTGCAATTTTTCGTTACCCGTCATAAAAATCCTTTCTGATCATATTTAATCATCCGACAATGAAACTATTTGGGAATTAAATTTAGCGATCGAGCATAGTGAGAAAAGTTACCCCTGTCAAGTAAGGAAAACTGGGGCCAATATTTCCTTGACATACAAGTCCGTTGCTGCTTATACTTCCCGTCGTCAAAAGTGATGCCTTATCAGAAATGAGTTATGAATTAAATTCATAACATTGTTCGCTTAAACAAACATAGGAGACTAATAGTATGAGAAAAACAATGCCGGTATTATTTATTTTTGTAGCCATCTTGTTTCCCTTTGTTTTATCGTCTTGTGTCAACCTCTCGACACCGGTCCTTGTAGATTCGGATAACGATAGGGTACCCGATAATTACGATTATCGCAATGAATTTACAAAAGCACCCTATTACGATTATTGCCCCACCACTACGCCGGCGGGTGTGAAGGTTGATGACTGGGGCTGTCCTCCGGATTCCGATAAGGATGGTGTTCCCGACTATCTCGACAAGTGCCCCGGTACGCCGGCAGGTGTCAAGGTGGATAAGGACGGATGTCCTCTGGATTCCGACAAGGATGGTGTTCCCGACTATCTCGACAAGTGCCCCGGTACGCCGGCAGGTGTCAAGGTGGATAAGGACGGTTGTCCTCTTCTAGATTCCGACAAGGACGGCGTTACCGACGATCTCGACAAGTGCCCCGGTACGCCGTCAGGTGTGAAGGTAGATAAGGACGGTTGCCCCCTCCCAGTGGAACAGCTTCAGGAAGTTCGGGCAGAGGCGCCGGCCGCCGCAGCAGCGGTGACGAGTGAAGAAAAAAAGGAAGCGGCGGCGGTTGCCAAGGAGATCTTCGAGAAAGGCCGGGCGACCATCAAGGTCGAGTTCGATTTCAACAAAGCGGATATCAAACCCGCATTTAATAAAGAAATTCAGAAATTTGCCGACGTCATGAAAAATAACCCTGATCTCAAAGTGGTGATTGAGGGACATACGGACAATGTCGGCGGAAAAGATTTTAATGAGAAGCTTTCCGCAAAACGGGCCAACAGCGTGAGAGACTATTTGACGAAGAAATTCGGCATAGCAGAATCACGCTTGACGGCCAAAGGCTACGGCATGGCCAAGCCGATTGCCAGCAATACGACAAAAGTGGGCCGGCAGAAAAACCGCCGGGTCGAAGCGGTAGTTGACTATACAATCAAAAAATAACCGGATCGTGGGCCTCTCATCTATGGGGATGGGGGGCCCACTCTTGCGTCATTAACTTTTCATCTATTGGATCCCACTATGCCGTTGCCTGTGGTTTTTTGTGGCTTGCGACCGCAAGTGGCCTTGGGTGTTCGGGAATCTTCGTCGTCGTTGCATCCACCGTCTTTTCTGGCGGCGGCCTTTTCCCCCGGATGGACGTATGCCTCTAAAAGCAGGGGCGGGCGATGCGATTGGGAAACGTGTAAAAATATGGCCTTGACTTTTCAATGGTGCCTTGGCATAATGAAGCCACAGATTAAAGCGGATTGATTTGGTGGGAAGATCATAATTATGTAACGAAAGAAGGGTGGATTTTGGAACTGGATAAATTTAATGCACTGGAAGGAAAGATCAAGAATATCTTAAATGAATATTCTTTGGTGAAAAAACAGAACCAGGAGTTGAAAGGACTCCTTAAAAATACAGAGTTAGAATTGGAGGGGGTAAAGGGGAAACTCGCAGAATATAGCGAGGAAAGGGATGCAATACGCACAAAATTAGATGTGCTGATTAATTTACTCCAGGATATAGATATAACTGTTTAATTGAGGTAGCACCTCTTTGAAGAAGCAATATCACATAAATATACTGGAGCAGGATTTATCGGTATTAAGTGATTCCGGGGATGACCATGTGGCGGGTGTTGTTCAGTATGTGGAGGACAAGGTGCAGCAGATAAGGTCAGCCGCAAATAGCATAAACACATTGAATATCGCCATATTGGTGGCTTTGAACATTGCGGATGAATATCTCAAGCTGGCGGGAACGAATAAGGAAATGTGTGATGAACTGGTTAGCAGAACAGAGAATTTGATTTGTTTGATTGATGATGTTTGAGATAAAAATATCCCCTGCGATGTGCGTGATTAACATTCGTTTTTTGAGCCAACACCTTGGAACCGGGGACCTTTCCTTGTAAGCGGTGTGCATGTTCGCCGTTATCCCGCTCTGGCGGGAGGCGAAAAGCCTAAAGCGACAATACTGGGCGCCCACTTTTCATAAAGGTTCAAAAAGGTCGTTAACACGGCATAGGCGGGGGGTTTTCGTTCCAAAGATTTTGCCGCCCCAGCTTGCCGCCCCAGCCCTCCCTTAAATAGCTTCCAACATAGATCGTTATTTTTTGTTTTCTGCCCGGAGGACATAGGTATGTCACGTAGATTGGATATTATCAGAACATTGAAGGAGGGAAAACGTTGTGGATAGCAACTGGATATGGATATTACTAATTGTTTTGGGGACTTTGCTCGTCGGCGTCCTGATGGGATTCGGCTTGAACCGCATGCTGGGCCGGAAGAAACTCCTTTCTTCGGAAAGTCTTGCCCAGCGGATTCTTGCTGAAGCCAAGAAAGATGCTGAAACAATAAAAAAGGAGGCCGTGCTCCAGGCCAAGGAGAATCTCCTCAAAACGAAAGCGGAGTTTGAAAAGGATTCCCGAGACAGGAAGGTGGAGATTGATAACTGGGAAAAAAGGATCCGTTCCAAAGAGGAGAGTCTGGATAAGAGAATGGATTCCTTGTCTCAAAAAGAGGCAAATATTGATCATCGGGAAAAGTCCCTGCTTCCTAAGGAGTCTCTTCTAACGGAAAAACATGAGAGGCTGGATCGAATTATTGCCGAAGAAAGAGAGAAGATGGAGAAAATCGCCGGCATAAGTTCGGAAGAGGCCAAGAAATATCTTATCCAGACCATGGAAGAAGAGGCCAAGCATGAAGCGGCGGCAGTCATAAGAAAAATTGAGGAAGAAACAAAGCGTACCGCCGATAACAAGGCGCGCGAGATTCTCGCCTATGCTGTGCAACGTTACGCCGGTGATGTTGTTGCCGAAAATACCGTTTCCGTAATAGCTCTTCCCAATGACGAGATGAAGGGGCGGATCATCGGCCGGGAAGGCAGGAACATCAGGGCTATCGAAGCAGCCACGGGCATTGATCTGATTGTAGATGACACCCCGGAGGCAGTTGTCCTGTCCAGTTTTGATCCGATCAGGCGGGAAGTGGCGCGCATGTCTCTGGAGAGACTGATCAGCGACGGCAGGATTCACCCTGGACGGATCGAGGACATTGTCAAAAAGGTGAGCGGCGAAGTAGACACGATAATCAGGGAGATAGGCGAGAGGGCCTCATTCGACGTGGGTGTCCACGACATTCACCCGGAAATCATCACCCTGCTCGGGAGCCTGAAATACCGCACCAGTTACTCGCAGAACGTTCTCCAGCATTCCATAGATGTTTCCTACCTCATGGGGATGATGGCCGCCGAATTAAAAATGAACGTTAAAGAAGCCAAACGCGCGGGGCTGCTGCATGATATCGGCAAGGCCGTAGACCATAAGATTGAAGGTCCCCATGCCGTTATCGGCGCCGATTACGCCAAGCGTTTTGGTGAATCTGCCAAAATCGTTCAAGCCATTGCCGCCCATCATGAAGATGGCCGGAATAATACCCTTTTGGGCGTATTGGTGCAGGCGGCCGATACCCTTTCCGCAGCCAGACCGGGCGCCCGCCGGGAGATGTTGGAAACGTATGTCAAGCGTCTGGATGAGCTGGAAAAGATTGCCCATTCTTTTAGTGGCGTAGATAAATGCTACGCCATTCAGGCGGGGAGAGAGATCCGAATTCTCGTGGAAAACGAAAAGATATCCGATAATGACGCCGTGATGCTTTGCCGTGATATTATTAAGAAAATTGAGGCAGAACTGACTTACCCGGGCCAAATAAAGGTGACGGTGATCAGGGAAACAAGATTTTCTGATTACGCACGTTAGTAAGTTAGGTTAATATATGAAGATACTGTTTATCGGTGATATTGTTGGTAAACCGGGCAGAAGGGCCATCCGGGAACTGCTGCCGCAGATCGTGTCGGCAGACGAAATAGATTGTGTCATTGCCAATTGCGAGAATGCCGCCGCCGGTTTTGGCGTGACCCGTGATATTGTGGATGAGCTTTTCCAGAGTCATATTGACGTGCTTACTTCGGGAAATCATATCTGGGATAAAAAAGAAGCTATAGGTTTTATAGGAGATTTTAGTAAACTGCTCCGTCCCGCCAATTACCCTGCGGGTGCGCCGGGTTGTGGAAGTGTCGTTATCCCGGCCCGCTCCGGCAACAAAGTGGGTGTTATTAATCTGAGCGGGAGAGTATTCATGCCGCCGCTTGATTGCCCCTTCCGCACGGCGGAGAGGGAGATTGAGAAAATAAAGAGCAATACAACCGTTATAATTGTTGATTTTCACGCGGAGGCGACCTCGGAGAAAAAGACTATGGGTTGGTTTCTGGATGGTCAGGTGACGGCAGTCTTGGGCACCCATACCCATGTTCAGACGGCTGACGAGGGAATATTGCCTCAGGGAACGGCCTACATCAGTGATGTTGGCATGACCGGCCCGTTCGACTCCGTCATCGGCATAAAAAAAGACGAGATTCTGACCCGTTTTTTAACCCAGATTCCCAACAAATTTGATGTTGCCAAAGGCGACGTGCGGATACAGGGGGTAGTTATGGATATAGATGAGCTGACCGGCCGGAGCCGCGGCATAGAGCGACGAACCTGGAGGCTGGCAGATTGAAAAACGTATATGACATACTGTTGGAGAGGGGATTTGTCGCTCAGGTCACCGATGAGGAATCGCTCCGGGAAAGACTGGAGAATAGTCAGGTGCGCTGCTATATCGGCTTTGATCCTACTGCGGTAAGCCTGCACATTGGCAGCCTGGTTCCAATTATGGCCCTGGCGCACATGCAGCGGCAAGGTCATGTACCCATTGCCTTGATAGGCGGCGGAACCGGTTTAATCGGCGATCCGAGCGGCAAAACGGAGATGCGCCAACTGCTTACCATAGAGCAGATAGATGACAATGGGCGTGGCCTGCAAAAGCAGCTTTCCCGCTATATTGATTTTAAAAATGGTAAAGCTATCCTTGTGAACAATGCCGACTGGCTGACAAAACTTAACTATATAGAATTTTTGAGGGATATTGGCAGGCATTTCAGCGTCAACAAGATGTTGTCGGCAGAATGCTATAAAATGCGCATGGAAAAGGGGTTGAACTTGATTGAATTCAATTACATGCTCCTGCAGGCCTATGATTTTCTGTATCTCTTTGAGCATCAGGATTGCCTGCTCCAGATGGGAGGAAACGATCAATGGGGAAATATCCTGGCCGGCACGGATCTGATCAGAAGGGTTAAAGGCAAAATAGCCTACGCGCTGACTTTTCCGTTGCTTATAACCTCACGGGGCAACAAGATGGGTAAGACCGAGAAGGGCACCGTCTGGCTGGACACCTCCCTCACGACACCTTATGAGTATTACCAATACTGGATAAATACAGAAGACGCGGATGTGGGAAGGTTCCTGGCCCTTTTTACTTTTCTCCCCATGGAGGAAATCGGACAAGTCAGTCGCCTTGCGGATGCCGAACTGAACATGGCCAAGGCCGTGCTGGCCTTCGAGGCAACGAAGATTACCCACGGGGAGGCCGCGGCAGTGAACGCCTGGACGGCGTCGGCAGCGGCGTTTAATGCCCGACCTGTTGATGCCGGCCTTTTCCCTGCTTCTACAATTCCTCGTTCGCTTCCCGAGTCCGATGTGCATGGCATCAAGTCTTTAGAGAAAACACGGGAGGAGCTGACAATGGGAATCCCGGCCTTTGAACTGTTCTTTGAAGCTGCCGTGTGCACCTCGAAGGGAGAGGCCCGCAGGGTTATCGCGCAAGGCGGCGGTTATGTCAATGATAAACAAATAGCTAATTTTGATGATAAAATAACCATTGACGCAGTAAATGAGCGGGGTCTAATTATCTTGCGAAAAGGCAGAAAAACCTTTTTCACGATTACGATAAAAGACTCAAAATAAATTGCACAAAGTGCTTGACATACGAAAAAACGAGGTGTATAAGACTCCTTCGCTGAGGTTGATCAAGAAATTCATTTAGTAGTTCCTTTGATTACTCCTTGACAGATTCTTTAAAAAATTTAAAAGCAGGGTTCGTTTTTGTGACGAGTCCGAAAATAGTCCTTGACAATAGGATTGAAGTTAGCTACTGTCAACGGCTCGTTTTCACTGGTTCTTTGGAAATTGAATAGTGGGATAATTGATTTGTGGGTCCTTTATCATTAGAAAAAAAGCTAGAGAGCGATCTCTCAAGAATTAAAAACTGGAGAGTTTGATCCTGGCTCAGAACAAACGCTGGCGGCGTGCCTAACACATGCAAGTCGTACGAGAAAGGGTCCTTCGGGACCTGAGTAAAGTGGCGCACGGGTGAGTAACGCGTGGATAATCTGCCCTTAGGTCGGGAATAACTCATCGAAAGGTGGGCTAATACCGGATAATGCTGTTTTTACTACGGTTGGACAGCCAAAGGGGGCCTCTGTATGTAAGCTCTTGCTTAAGGATGAGTCCGCGTACCATTAGCTAGTTGGTGGGGTAATAGCCTACCAAGGCGACGATGGTTAGCTGGTCTGAGAGGATGATCAGCCACACTGGAACTGAGA
>JAPLJV010000046.1 GCA_026388415.1 Deltaproteobacteria bacterium
CATTTTATTGGGGTTCATGTATTCATATTTAATCGGTACTTGATTTAAAACTTCAACAGTGACCAGAGGTTCGCGGCTGCAAAGTCCCATACAACCGGATGTAGTAACGATAACATCATTTGCGCCAGCGGTTTCAATTTCCTGAAGCAGTGTATCCATTACTTCTTTGGCACCGGAGGCAATACCGCAAGTTCCCATATGAACGGTGACTTTGACGCGACGGTCGCCATCACGCAGAGACATCTCTTTGTGTACTTTTTCCTTAATTTTTTTTAAATCATCAATAGTTAGTTTCGCCATCGGCGTTTCCTCCATTTTTATCAGCCAGAAATATTATATTAATCGTATTGACTTAAAACTTCTTTAACTTTGCCGGGTTTAAGCCGACCATGGACATCATCATCCACCACCACAACAGGACCTAATCCACAGGCGCCCAGACAACGGACGCTCTCCAGTGTAAACATACGGTCAGCAGTGGTTTCACCTTGTTTGATACCGAATTGTTTTTCCAGAGCGTCGGTTAACGCCTTGCCGCCACGGACGTAGCAGGCAGTGCCCAGGCAGACGCGAACAGTGTGCTTACCTCGCGGGGTCATGGTGAAAAATGAGTAAAAGGTCACAACGCCATAAACGCGGCTAAGTGGCAGATTCAACCCGGACGCAATTCTCTTCTGCACGGATAGGGGAATAAATTCCAAAGCAACTTGTGCCTCTTCCAATACCGGGATTAATCCGCCCGGCTTACCCTTAAATTTCTCAATAATGCCGTCTAACTTTGTTACCTGTTCAGGTGTGAACTCCTTCAACAACTCTGTGTCTTCCGATTTCATTCAATTCCTCCTCGATCTTTGGGGCAAGTTAAGCCTCAGGCTTGATTTCGCTTAAACCTTCTTCTAAAACTTCCCGGATATACGTTAATATTTCAGGATGATTAATGGGTACATCCTCGATTTCTTTACGTATTACTCTAGTATCCAATTCAAACCGCTGGTTGTTATGCCTGTATTTGTAAAAAAAATCAACATCTAAATTACCGGCAATGAGAATAATTAACGTACTGATGAGATTCCCCATAGGTTGCCTGTCCACGTGACTGAGGCAGAAGGTTGATTTAACAGCAGTTCCTTTGCCTTTCTGAGATTCAATTTGCAGACTTCCGCCGGATCTTTGGGCGGCATCGGCAAGAAGCGGGATGCCCAGACCAACGCTCCGGACAGTTTTTGTTGTATAAAATGGATCTAAAACCTTTTTTATCTCTTCTTGATTCATCCCGTGACCATCATCAATAATTTCTATGGAAAGAGAATCGTTTGCCGTATCTTCATTAATAGCGATTTCAATTAGTTTGGCGCCTGCCCGAACGGAGTTTTCGGCAATATCCAGAATATGCGCGGCCAGTTCTAACACGGCTGCTCCATAACGTAACGGCCATTTTGTTTTTTTAAAGCCATTTTTAATTCGGTAAATGTCGGTTCCCCAAGAATCATGCGCGTAAAGCCCTGTCCAATATCTTTTATGAAATGAGAGTCGGAGGAAACAATAAATGAGAATTTACTGAGTTCCGAATATTTAATTCTGGCTTGCTCAAAACCCGTGCGAGGCGTTATTTCGAGAGCGTCAAAATCCGCATGATCATCAATAAATCCAAGCTGACTCAGGACACTAAAGCTTTCCCGGTCTATGTGCGCGGCAATAGCCAGTCCCTCAAATTCATGAATACGGCCAATCAGTGTATCTAGTGATAAATCAGTCGCGCCGATCAGGAATTGATTATTGATCCCTTCCACCTCGCCAATTTCATTGACGATAGCCTGGACGCCGAAAAGGTTTTCATCATTAACTCCGGCAAGATGCTGATCAATTATGTTTTGCATTAGAGTTAGCTTGGACATGGAATCAAATATCGCCAAAAGGTGCACTTCTTCACTTGTTGTGATTTCCATGCCGGGCAGTATCTTCAACTTGCTCGCTTTGGCGGCTTTGAGTACGTAGGGAACGTTTGCTGAAGAATTATGATCGCAGATGGCAATCATATCGAGCTTGGTTTCGATAGCTTGCTGCACTAAAGCCATCGGGTGCATATCAAGCTCGGCGCAGGGTGAGAGGCAGGTGTGGACATGCAGATCGCAGTTGAAAACTTTCAGCATTGTTTTTTCCGGAAAGTGGCTGAAGGGGATTAATCTTTTTTCCCTAATAGATTATAAATTTTGCCGGTTAGCTCAAAGGCAGGCAAGTCCGAAACCATTAACGGTATTTTTTCCTGACTGGCTTTTTCCAAAGTTTCCTTTGTTGGTTGGCAGGAATTAATCAGAATAATGCCCGCGTGATCTTTCAGGCTTGCCACGGCGACAATATTCTGGTGCACCTGCCTTGTTATCCATATATAACCTTCACGGGAATTTGCGATAACATCGCTTA
Organism: Deltaproteobacteria bacterium; assembly: GCA_026388415.1. Taxonomy (NCBI): domain Bacteria; kingdom Pseudomonadati; phylum Myxococcota; class Myxococcia; species Deltaproteobacteria bacterium. The sequence goes on from JAPLJV010000046.1 coordinate 2,422, forward strand.
AAAGATCTCCCGTGTAACCTCCGGTGACATTATTTTTAAGATTCTCCGGCGCGCATCTCACATCCAAGCTCAATTCTTTGACTATTGTTTCTAAATTCATTTTAAAATTTCCACCTTCGATATCAAAACAATTGCAATATAAATAATTTTCAGCTACGGGCACTGTCTTTTTCAACTTTTTCCAGGCAACCTACGATCCCTTTAGCGTAAAGACGGCCGGCTGTTTCAAATAAAATAAATTTTGTTGTCAGTAGAGGAATTTTAAGTTCCTTGGCCAGATTAATAGTTTCAGCTGAAGGCTTTTTGCCTCTAACCAGAATGATTGCGGCAATATCGAGAATATTGGCGGTTCGGATTACCTGGCTATTGGTTAAGCCCGTCAGCAAAAGACTCCCCGTCTTGGCAAAGGCTAAAACATCGCTCATCAAATCAGCCCCAAACGCGGTCTTTATTTCCAAATCCAGATGCTCTGCACCAACAATTACATCAGCATTAAGAATTTCTTTTATTTCACTTAATTTCAATTAAATCTCCTTGTAATACCCACAAAGCAGACATTTCTTTGATATGAAAATACCCCCCATCCCCCCTTTACCAAAGGGGGGTTAAGGGGGGATTTTCATGTTTCGCTGTGCCCGTGCCGAGCGTGGGGGTTAATTGGGGTTTTTTTAACATGGTTTTGGTTTCCAAGTCAAGCCTCCTTGTTCTGCATTACATGCGGCAGCTTCCCGGCCAATGCAAAAATCTCCTGCGCGAGGCTCTGCACCCGCTGCCGGTGATCGAACAGACAGTCCATCCTAATCACCAGGCCGTTCACCACATCCTCGGCGAACGCCCGGCACGTCGGACAACCGCAAGATCCGCAGTCAATCCCCGGCAAATCCGACGTCAGGCTCTCGATCTCCTTCAATTTCCGCATCGCCTCGCGCATATCCGGGCTCAACGACGTAATCGGCCGCGACAGAATCTTCGCACCAAGGAGGTAATCTTCCTTTGGAATTTCAGACTGCACTTTCTTGAAAAACTCGATATTCTTACTTCCGATTTCCTTCGATACGAGGTCCAGCTTCAGCTTGGCCACAAACGGGTTCTCCACCATCAGCACCCCCCCCACGCAGCCGCCTACACATGCCCGGGCCTCCATGAAATGGATGTTCCTGAACCCGCCCTCCTCGATCTTCTCCAGCATCTTCGAAACGTGGTGTATCCCATCAACGGAGAGCCGGTTCGGAATATCTATCGCTTCGATCTCCCCATCGCGGCGCCCCCAACCTATCCCGATGTTTGACGCCCGCTGTATATCTGACTTTTCCACGATCCTCTCGAAATTCAATTTGACGAAATTCACCATGTCGCGGATCGCAATAACTCCCGTCACATTTGAACGGTCCATCCCGATCGGCTGCTTGATTACCGTAGCGTTGGCCGGGCAGGGCGTAATAAAGAAAACCCCGATCTCCGACGGATTGACGCCCGTCTTTTCGGCGGCCTTTCGCCTCACATAGCGCGCCGTAATCTCCATCGGTGACTGCATCGGCATGATATTTCCGACCAGTCCGGGATACTTGACCTGGATAAGCCGTACCACCGCCGGACACGCCGACGAAATTACCGGCCTCGGCAGCAGTGCGCCGAGAGAATTCAGATACTCCGTAATCGCAGCCGAAACCAGATCAGCGCCCAGTCCGACCTCCATAATCTCGTCGAAGCCCATGAACAGGAATCCCGACAGAACCTTCTCAATCTTGTATCTGCGCGAAAACTGGCTGACGAACGAGGGTGCGGGAATGGCAATCTTGTATTTGTATTTCTGGATTTCGCTGAGCTGTTCGGTCACCGCAATCATCGCGCCGTTGGGGCAGGTTCGGATGCACTCCCCGCAGTCTATGCAGCGTTCGCCTATGATAATCGCCTTGCCGTTGCGGACCCTGATCGCTTCAGTCGGACACGTTCGGATGCAATGCGTACAGCCTTTGCATTTATCATCAATAAGCCTCACAGAGTGAAAATCGCTCATACAGGACACCCACGCCTTCAGGTCAGGTATTCAGAAAAATTTTGAACTTGGTCTCGGTCCCCTTGCCAACCGTTGAATTGATCACCATCCAATCCGCCACTCGCTGAATGTTGGGCAGTCCCATCCCCGCGCCGAAGCCCATCTCGCGGATCGCCGGCGTCGCGGTCGAAAAACCCTCCAGCATCGCCTTAGCGATATCCGGGATACCGGGCCCCTTGTCAGACGCCGTAATGCTTATCTCCAGCGGATCGATTTCCAGAAGCAGCTTGCCCTCGTCAGCGTATGACGTTATATTCATCTCGGCCTCGTAACTCGCGATCGATACTCTCCTGATCACCTCGTACGCGATACCAAGCTTCTTGAGAATATTCTTTATTTTGCCGGCCGCCTCTCCGGCGCTGCTGAAATTCCCCCCGGTAACCGGAAATTCCCAGTGCATAGTCCCCATGCCGTATCACATGTCTCCTTTCGGTGGCTGGGAGTATAGGGGGGCTGTTTTTGCTTGTCAAGGGATATTTGGCATCTGTTTTACATCGAAAAGCAGGGAACACTCCTTAACCACTTTACAGCAGAAGTCATTGAAGTTATTCATAAAACTAATTTTAATGACTATATTGAATAAAACGTTCTTTATGTTTGACAAAATGGCGGGATGCAATTATAAGCAACACACGTAGAATAGGATGAGCGTATGTTTTAATATATTCAACTGGAGATGGATAATGGAAACGAAGATCTTAGTTACAATTGACGGGAAAGAAGTCGAAGCAAAGCCCGGTCAAACAATTCTCGAATGTGCTAAAGCCAATGGCATTTTTATCCCCACCCTTTGCCATTACTCCAAAACAACCAATGTAGGAGCTTGCCGGGTGTGTCTGGTAGAAGTGGAAAAAGCCAGAAGCCTCGTAGCATCTTGTTGCATGCCGTTAAGCCCGGATATGGTTATCCGCACCGATACCAAACAAGTTCGCGATGCTCAGAAGATGGTCATCGAGTTGCTCTGGTCATCAGGTGATCATAACTGTCTTACCTGCGAGCAAAACGGTCAATGTGAATTACAAGACTTGGTTTATTGGTTAAAAATTGAAAAACCCCGCTTTGATATCGAACCTCCCGGTTATTCATTGGACAAAAGCAATACGATGATTCAGCGCGATCTCAACAAATGTATCCTCTGCGGACGCTGTGTCCGCGCCTGCAACGAAATTCAAGTCAATGAGGTGCTCGATTTTTCCAATCGTGGTTCGTATGCCAAAGTAGGCCCGGCATTTGATGCAGATTATATAAATTCTACCTGCGTTTTCTGCGGCGAGTGCTTACAAGTATGCCCCACAGGAGCAATAACTTTTAAACAGGCAAAATTTGCCGGACGTCCCTGGGAACTTGCCAAAACACGCACAACCTGCACTTACTGCGGTGTCGGTTGTCAAATGGATGTCTTTACTAAAGACGATCAAATTGTCAAAATATCGGGAAATCGCGATTACGGAAAACCAAATGATGGCAGTCTTTGCGTGAAAGGCCGCTTCGGGATGGATTTCATCCAGCATCCTAACCGCCTGAAAAAACCCTTAATCCGGCGCAATAAAAATGAGGATTTAAAAGAAGCCACTTGGGATGAAGCATACACCTTCATTGCCGATAAACTTGCCTCGATTAAGAAGACAAACGGCGCCGATAGCATCGCAGGGCTTTCATCGGCGCGTTGCACCAATGAAGAAAATTACATTTTTCAAAAATTTATGCGGGCGGCAATTGGCACCAATAATGTCGATCACTGCGCCCGACTCTGACACTCTGTTACCGTGGCCGGTCTGGCCGCAGCATTCGGTAGTGGAGCAATGACAAATTCTATCGACGAATTAGAATTTACCGATTTAATTTTAGCAACAGGAACTAATACCACTGAAAACCATCCCGTTATCGGTATGAAAGTAAAACGGGCCGTGCGTCAGCAAGGGACAAAGTTAATAGTTATCGATCCCCGGGAAATTGATTTGGTCAAATACGCCGATATTTGGCTACGCCAGAAACCGGGAACTGACGTTGCGGTCCTCAATGGCCTGATGAATGTTATCATCGCGGAAGGCCTTTATGCCAAAGAATATGTGGCGGAACGTACCGAAGGATTTGAAGCTTTAAAGGCCACCGTGGAAAAATACACACCGAAATATGTGGAAAAAATTTCTGCCGTGCCTGCGGAGGATTTGAAAAAAGCGGCGCGACTATATGCCAAAGCCAACCGCGCCAGCATTATTTACGCTATGGGTCTAACCCAGCATATCAGTGGCACGGACAATGTTAAAACGATCGCTAATCTTTCCATGATTTGCGGCAATGTCGGCATAGAAGGCGGTGGGGTCAATCCTCTGCGTGGCCAAAATAACGTTCAGGGCGCCTGCGATATGGGCGGTCTTCCCAATGTTTTCCCCGCTTATCAGCCGGTGGCCAATGAAGAAGCGCGCAAAAAATTTGAAACAGCATGGAACGCGACTTTATCAGGCAAACCCGGTCTGACAATAATCGAGATGATGACTGCCGCCGGACGCGGCGATATTAAAGCCATCTATATTATGGGCGAAAACCCGCTTCTTTCCGATCCGGATCTGCACCATGTGAAAAAAGAACTCCAAAAACTTGACCTGCTTGTTGTGCAGGATATTTTCCTGACCGAAACGGCCGAGATCGCGGATGTGGTTCTACCTGCGGCCAGTTTCGCCGAAAAGGACGGCACCTTCTCCAATACTGAAAGACGCGTTCAGAGAATAAGAAAAATCGTAAACGCTCCGGGAGAAGCCAAACCGGATTGGGAAATAATCGCCGGAATCTCCACGAAAATGGGATATCCGATGAATTACTCGTCAGCAAAGGAAATTTTCGAAGAAATTGCAAAGGTCACGCCGAGTTACGCGGGAATTAGTTATGAACGTATTGAAAAAGAGGGCATCCAATGGCCTTGTCCCACGCCGGAACACCAGGGAACCAAATTTTTGCACAAAGACAGGTTTGCGCGAGGTCTCGGACTTTTTCACGCGGTTGAATATATACCGGCGGCGGAACTTCCCGATAAGGAATATCCTTTTATTCTTTCCACAGGCCGTGTGCTTTATCACTACCATACAGGCACGATGACGCGTCTGGCATCGGGATTAAACGAGCGGTGTCCTGAAAGTCTTATTGAAATCAATGAGATTGATGCCACCAAACTCGGCATAACAGAAGGACAAATGATTAAAGTAACATCGAGACGCGGCACGCTGAAGGCAAAAACACAAATAACCAGGAAAAGTGCCCAAGGAACAATATTTATGAACTTCCATTTTGCGGAGGCAGCGGTTAACCTGCTGACCAATCCGGCTTTGGACCCCATAGGCAAAATTCCTGAATATAAAGTCTGTGCGGTAAAACTGGAAGCTGCCTGATCATCGTTATTCAGGATATTGTCCAGTAAAAAATATCAGAAAAACTGAATATGCCTCTTGCAAGGGGCATATTCTTTAATGTATAGGACGTGTGTCTTTTTTGTTTTGTACATGACACGATAAAAGCCCTTTATAATTCCAATGCCAAGGTTTTTTGAAGTGTCACCAACTTAATTTAGCCTTTAAAAGGCAAGGAGGGAATGTGAATGGCAAATGAAAATTTGGAAAGTAAGCGATGGTTGATCGCTGGGGCCGCTGTTGTCATGCAGCTCTGTCTGGGCACCGTGTACGCCTGGTCTGTCTTTAAAAACCCTTTGATGAAAATGCATGGTTGGGATGGCAAGACTGTTCAGTACACCTTCATGATTCTCATGGGCATCCTTGGAACGGCTGCCGCCTTTGGCGGAACACTGGTTGACAAGAAGGGCCCCCGTTTCGTGGCCACAATTGGTGGTATTCTTTTCGGTGTCGGAACCCTGGTAGCTGGTTACGCTGATCAGGTGGGCAGTATTGCTCTTCTGTATGTTGGTTTTGGCGTGATTGGCGCCTTGGGAAATGGTTTCGGCTATGTAACCCCAATTGCCACCTTGATCCGCTGGTTTCCTGATAAACGAGGTCTGGTAACCGGTCTGGCCGTTATGGGCTTTGGCGCTGGCGCTTTTTTTATGGGAAAAATAGCTCCGATCATGATCAAGTCCTACCAGCAGATTGACCCCACCGGCAAAATAATCGCCTCCGGTGTATCCACCACTTGGTATATCTGGGGTGTGATATTCCTGATCCTTGTAACCGGAGCCGCGCAGTTTTTCAAAAATCCTCCTCAAGGATGGCTGCCCGCCGGTTTCAAGCCACCCGCAAGCACTGTTTCCGCGGCTAATTCTTTCACCTTGGGCGAAGCCGTTAAAAAGCCTCAATGGTGGATGCTCTGGTCCATGCTGTGCCTCAACGTATCCGCTGGTCTGGGCCTCATTTCCCAGCACTCTCCGCTTGCCCAGGATATTTACAAAAAGACCTATGGGTTAACTGGTGATTTAACTCCGGAACAGCTCGTCATAGTCGCCGCCGCTGGTGGTGCCATTGTGGCCTATGCAGCCATATTTAATGGTTTGGGAAGACTTTTCTGGGCGAAAATATCCGATAATATCGGTCGCAAAATGGTTTTTTTAATCATGTTCGCCACCCAGGCCATTATGTATGTACTGGTTGCCAAAGGATATGTGGCAAGCTATTATCTTTTCATGGTGGTATCTTGCTATCTCCTGGCTTGCTATGGTGGAGGATTCGCTACGATGCCTGCTTTTGCCGCTGACTCATTCGGTCCGGCTAATATTGGCAAGGTGTATGGCTTTATGCTTACCGCATGGAGCGTAGCCGGTCTCATCGGCCCCTATGTATTTGAGGCTTTCAAACCCCAGGCGCTGTTTATCGCCGCTGGTCTTCTTACTGTTGGTTTTTTCATAGCCCTGGCCTACAAACCACCGAAAGGTAAAAACAGTTAAAAGAAGCTATTTCCCCCTGTCTTAAAACAAAAGCCCCTTCAGTCTAAAAAGCTGAAGGGGCTTTTGTTTAGGCATTATGAGAAAGAAGTAGGTACACGACAGGGCAACAGAAATGGCAAACCCCTGTTTCTTGTAATTTTTGCGGCCTGAAGACCCCCTGGCCATTCGCCCTTCCGCCTGAATGACCTTATTTTTCACCGACCCAGGGCCGCGTGTTGTCAAGAAGATAATCGTCCATGTGTTCGACCATGCAGTCGGGACACAGGTGAACGAGCATCATGCCGGCAATTTGCCGGACGATCAGCAGCCTCGCCGCACCCTGACCGCATGTGAAACATCGGTCGGAGAGATCCTTGGCGTGAAATTGATAAAACTTTTCATCATCGTATTTCATGGCTGCTCCAACGAATGAAAATTAGGGGCGGGTTTCAAACCCGCCCCTACGTAAATAAATAAAAGGGAAACGGAAACAAGGCTCACTTTTTGGGAAACCCCTCTTCTGATTGAAAACGGTACTCAGAACTGCCGGAAAGGAGTTGCGGGATGCTCCATCGTTTACTCCGGCCGTACATGCGGGAGAAACTTCAGCAGAAATGTCGATCCCTGACCCTCCGTGGACGTAACCGTGATCTCTCCGCCATGCAATTCCATTATTCTTTTACAGAAGGTCAGTCCAAGACCCGACCCCCTCTGGCGCTCTTCTTTTCCTTTCACCCGGTAAAACGGTTCGAAAATAAAAGGAAGCTTGTCCGCAGGAATCCCCGTTCCCGTATCGGAAATGCGGACCGTGACATGGTAATCGTCGCTCGTCGCCGTAAGCGTGATTCCGCCATTCTCCGGGGTATATTTTGTTGCATTTCCGATGATATTGGTAAAGACCCGGAGCAGACTTTCCTGATCACCGAGGATTTCCGGAAGCTGATCCGGCAGATCCGTCTTGAGCAGAATGCCCTTTTCCTTGCAGATGGGGGCCATTTCTTCCATGCTTCGCCCGATCAATTGAATCAGGTTCAAGGGTTCCTTCTTCCAAACGAAGCTGCCCTCCCCGATCCGGCTGATGTCAAGCCAGTGCTCGACCAGGGTCTCGAGCCCCTGTATGCGGGCGCCGCACCTCTCGATGATCTCCGTCATGTCCCGGTCGAGGCGATCGCCGGCAATGGCCTTGAGCGCTTCGATGTACTGACGGATAACAACCAGCGGGGAACGCATTTCGTGGCTCACGAAAGTGATAAAGCTCTTTTCCATACGTTCCTTCTCTTGCCGCAACCGCCTCGCCTCGATTTTCAGGTTGCGATGCTCGACCGCCCGCCGGACGACCGCCCGCAACTGATCGGGGTCGAAGGGTTTCGGGAGATAATCGTAGGTCCCCTTCTGAATGGCCTCCACCGCCGAGACAATCGTCGCGTAGCCTGTGATCATGACGAGGACCGTATCCGGCACATCCCGGGAGAGGATCTCGATGATTTCCATCCCCGACATCCCCGGCATCTTGAGATCAATCAACGCAACATCCGGTTTGGCATCCCGGGCGATCTTGATCCCCTTGTCCCCCTCCCCCGCATCCAGTACGGTATAGCCGGATTTTTCCAGCGCCTGCCGGCACCCGTCCCGGATGGATGATTCGTCATCTATGATCAGAACGAGAGAGTTCGGCGAGTTCATCATGACGTCTTCTTTCCACCCAATTCCCGAGCGATGTACCGGAGCAGATCCTCCGCCTTCACGGGCTTTTGCAGGACCGCGTTGACCTTGGGAAATTCCGGCGGCGGTTCAAATGAACCGTAGGGCCCCTGAAGGTCCACGGCGCTCAGCATGAACAGCGGGGTATCCTTCCCGGTATCCATGGCACGGATCTTGGAAAGGACGGAAAACCCTTCCCCCCACGTCTCCATCATCATATCGATGATGGCCAGATCGGGGGCTACGGATTTCCACATCTCCACGCCGGTCTTGCCGTCTTCCGCCAGGAACACCTCATACCCCCCCTTCTCGAGAATCAGCTTCGTCGCAAACAGGAAATCTTTGTCATCGTCAATCAGAAGAATTCTTTTCTTTGTGGTCATGGCTTATCACCTCCTTCGTTTATTTGGATCCCCCCGCACCTCCGCAGAGGATATCGGACAGCGAATTGTGGAATCGAATCCCAGGCGCCGCTGTTTTGCCCGTCGGGACGTTCCGTGACGGGAATCCGGATACGGAATGGTACTAACCAACGGCAGCAAGGATGATGCCAGATTTCAACACATTGATATATCTAAGATATTTACGGACAAACGGGTGGCAGGCAACCAGTCGCGGGGTAAAACTCCCCATAAACGAGGAAGATAACCCCGGGCAAAGGCAGACGGCTCATTGCGGGGACTCCACTGTGATACCGTAATTGCGCATCTTGATCCTGAGCGTCTTCCGGTCGATGCCGAGGAATTTTGCCGTCGTATTGATCTGAAATTGAAAATGGCGCAGGGCCTTGATGATATGCTCCTTTTCCACATCGATCAGGGTCATTCTGCCCGAGGAGGCGTCCACGACAGGAGCCTTGGCCCACTCGCTTTGTCCGTAATAGAAGATCTCCGAAGGGTTGACGACCTCCTGATCGCACAGCACGCAGAGACGTTCGATGGTATTCTTCAGCTCACGAACGTTTCCGGGCCAGCGATAGGAAACAAGAGATTTCTTCGCCTCCTCGGAGAGGCGGCGCACCTTGCTTTCGTGCTTAGCGACATACACATCCAGGTAATGCTGGGCGATGGGCAGGATATCAGCCTTGTGTTCCCGCAGGGGTCTGATATGGATCGGGACGACAGAGATTCGGTAGAACAGATCCTCCCGGAACCGGCCGGCTTCTATTTCCGTTCGGACATCCCGGTTGGATGCCGCAATCAGGCGGACATCCACCTTCTCGGGCGCCGATTTACCGACCCGGGGGACCTCCTGTTCCTGGATTACCCGCAGCAGTTTCGCCTGGATGTTGAGGCTGATGTTGGAGATCTCGTCGAGGAAGAGGGTTCCCCGGTCGGCCATCTGAAACCGCCCCTCCCGGGACTCGGTCGCCCCGCTGAATGCCCCCTTCACATGGCCGAAGAGTTCGCTCTCCATGAGGTTTTCGACCAGGGACGAGCAATCCACCGGGACGAAAGGTCTGTCCGCCCTTCGGCTCAGGTTGTGGATGGTG
>JAPLJV010000047.1 GCA_026388415.1 Deltaproteobacteria bacterium
TCGAAATCCTCATCGATGTTGATGTCTTCCCGGAAATGCTCGTAAAGAAATTTCAGGTAGAGGTGGTAGGGAGTGATCTCGTCGTTCAGCCAGGTCTTGTCATTGATGGTGTCCACATATTCTTGGGAAAGATCAACGGCATCCTTCCAGAGCTCCTCGAACTGGGCCAGGGCGAATTCCACATCCGCACGATCCTTCAATTCCACATTGAACTCCCGATTGGCGATGAGCCCTGATTCGGAAAAATTGCTGGAACCCGTGATGACTCGCCCGTAATCGCGGTCATCCTCGCCGAAGCGGCTGATATATACCTTGGCGTGGAGGTTGCCGCTGGGATAGGCTTTGATTTCCATCTTGCCGCTGCGGAGAAATTCTATAAACTTCCGGACGCCGAGCTCCGTCTCGAAACTGTCCGGCGAGTTATCCATCTCCGTGGTAACCGTCTCGGAAAAGATTTCCTTGGTCCGCTTGTGGGATTCAAAATCGAGCTTGGCCTGATAATGATATTCATTAATGATATCAATAGTTTTTCTGTCAACATTCAGGCCTACGAGGACGCGAATTTTTTCAATGGAAGCGAAGGATTCATGCAGCCGGTCAAAGCCGCTGGTGCGGAAGTAACCCACCAAGATGTCAAAAAATTTCACGTCCCGGAGGGTTTTCTTGAACCGGTCGAGCAGCGTGGCACCTGGTTCATTAGTAAAAAATGTCAGATCGTTTGCGTTTATCATTTCAGATTACATCGTCAACAGAAATTGCACTTTCTCGATCTTATCTTTACCTATCCCCTCCAGGTCAGCTTCCGTGAGCCATCCTTCCTTGATCAACCTGGCGAAGACGAAAATCAGGACCGAGTATCGGTAGTCGTATTTTTCGTCGGTTCGGTCCCTCTGTTCGGTGAGGTAATCGCAAATACGCCAAATATCATCTGGTTCCTTAGTCGTCTTGATCATCTTTTTCAGTTTGGCGATGATCACATCGCATTCCTTCTGGTAGGCCTTATCGAAGGCCTCTCGGGCAACCTTTTTCTCCGTCTGTAACCACTTGAAGTCAATCATATTGTTGATACCTCGCCCATCTTTATTTAATGCGCCTAAAAAAGTGCCCCATAAAGTAAATGTTGGCCATGTTTTTTCTCTGAGTGTGAGCTTGTGGTTTTTGAATCATCGCATTGATGCGGCAGAAAATCAAGGAAGTTGATGCTTGCCTCAAAATAGATTCTCAAAATAGAGTCTTGACAGGCAGAAAAATCTACCCTAACGTTATCACAACAAGGAGCACACCATAAAACGCACAATGACAACATGAGGAGCCTTAATGGCAATGGCAACACCGGCGATAGCTGCTGGTGCAACAGAAACAGAAGGAACCAGCCTGATCACTATCCTGCTCATAGGTTGGGGAAATCCACAGGCGTGTGGAAAGAGCTGTTGATAAACTTGTTGGTAAGAGTTGTAAGCCCTCAATAGACAGAATTTTATACCACTTTGCATAAGATTTAGGCAACGGTATATACTGTAATATCAATATTTTGTACGGAGGTGTGCGAGTTTACGATGATTTATTTTATCCCAATCTATTGTCTCTATAAAATGCCGGAAGCGTTTAAGCAATGATGGTTTATAAAATGTTAACATTTTCAGGTGGAAAGCGGAACGGCATTTCTGTGATGCAAAACTCCCCACATCCTGGGGAGTAATTATCCGTTATTGGCCGCCCCATAAGGCCCCCGGTGGCTATCCGTGAAAATTTGTTGCGTATTGTCTTGTTGTTAGACAGCTTTTCCGGTTTTCGGTGTATATGGTATGTATATTGCTGAACACTATTCGCTCTACTATATTATAGGTGTGCCACCTTTCCAATGGTAAAAAGTTAAATTAAAATAGGAGGTTATCATAAATGAGGCGTTTGATGGCGATAGTTTTAATTATTGGCAGTATTGGCGCATCAGCCTTTTTATACGCGGCCACATCGGACAAGGCAGAAAAAGCATTGTCAGCGCCGGGAGCTGCTCCTGCCGTGAGAGTGACGGGCATGAGGGCTGCCGGCATAGTCACAGAAATTACCGATACGGCACTGAAGATTGAGCGTAAAGTCAAGGATAAAGTAGAAACAATGGATTTTACCTTGGAAAAGCCCTTGGTCAAGATCAAGGCGGGCGACAAGGTGAGGGTTAGTTATATCACCCGAGAAGATCTGAATGTGGCCACAAGAGTGGTCGCTGATGTTCCTCAGACGGCAATCAAAAAGACCAAGAATCCGGAAGTCAACCCGGCTCCGGCAGTAAAGGCGCCCGCAGGTAAATAGATCGAACTCTTTAACGGTTTTTTAGCAAGAAGGTTATTTGCCATTCTATGACGGTACGATATCGTCTCATGATTGTCACCATTGCCGGATTGGCCGTAACGATGGCCGTCTGGGGATGGATTCAACTGCGGGCTCTGGACCAGATCCTCATTGAACAGCAACTGAAGAAGCTATACGACGTAGCGGAAACGGTGAACACCTACTATCAGCACTTCCCCACGGCTAAGGGCTTGACCGCCCTGGATACGACTCTGAAAGGCCATGTACAGAGTGACGGCCGGTTAGCCAGAATAGACATTTTTTCCGCCGCCGGCAGCGATATTGATTATGTCGCAGGCGCCGGCAGGGTTCCCTATGAATGGTCTGAGACCATGGTGGAATCGGTAGGGAGAAAAGGAAAGCCTGTCTATGTGAAGATTAAAACCGAAGTCGGCCCATCCCTCGGTCTTTTATATACCTCCGGATGGGGTGAAAAACCCGGCCGGCACGTGGTAGTTTGCGCCATCGTTTTTTCCCGCTCCAATGAGGAGATATTGTCCCGGGCGCAGCACCTGCTGATATTCAGCACGGGAGGGTTGTTGCTGGTGATCCTGCTGATCCTGGCTTTCAGCTATGGCTGGCTTATTGACCGGCCGCTCAAGATAATCATTGATACGATAGACCAGTTACATGCCGGCCGCTATGCCCAGCGGATCCCCATCAGCAGGAAAGACGAGTGGGGACAACTGACCGATCATTTCAACACGATGGCCGAAGAGATTGAACAGGTACTGGCCCGGAACAGGGAACTAAATAGCCAATTGGAAGTGCGAGTACAGGAGGCAACGCATAATGTGGTGCAACTCCAAAAGCAGGTCAGCCAGATGCAGCAGCTTACCGCTCTGGGGTACTTAACTGCCACCCTGGCGCACGACCTGGGGACGCCCCTGCATTCCATTGCCGGTCTGGCCAGTCTCCTGCTGGAAAGGGAAGAGGGTTGGCCGCCGGACGTGGCGCGCAAACTGGAGCTGATCGTTCAGCAGACACAGCGTCTGAATACGACCATTCAGAATGTGCGGCGGGCTACGCGCCTGCCGGAGCCGCATTTCGAGGTCATGTCCATTGCCGACCTGTTAAATGATACCCTTTCGCTTGTCGAACCCCAACTCCAGCGGGCGGACATTCATGTTGTCTTGAATATGGAAGATCATGCTCCCCTGCTCTATGCGGATCGGGACCGCGTCCAGACGGCCCTCTTCAATCTCATCCAGAACGCCATCGAGGCAATGCCGGGAGGCGGACAGATAGATGTTTCTGTCTTCACCGTAGCGGAGCGTCATTCGCTGGCCATTTCCGTCAAGGATACCGGCTTCGGCATCTCACCAGAGCTTATGGAAAGGGTTTGCGAACCCTTTTTCAGCACCCACCGGGATGAGGGAATAAGGGGGCTGGGACTCTCCATCGTACAGGACATCGTGAAAGCCCACGGCGGACACGTTGAGATCAAAAGCCGCCCGGATGACGGCAGCGAAATAATTCTTTATTTCCCCCTCGTTGACACCTCCGGAGAAGAGACAAATCAGTCCGTGGTTTCCTTCAAGAGCCCGTAGCTCTGGATTTTATTTCTTAAGGTCTTTCTGTCAATGCCTAGCAATTGCGCCGTTTTGCTTTGGTTCCAGGCTGAAGATTTCAACGCTTTGATGATCTGTATCCTTTCCGCACCTTCCAGGGGCGTGAGGAAAGGCAGTTTCGACTCTTGCCGGGGCCGGAATCGGTCGGGCAGGTGTTCCGGCAGGATAACCATGAAGGGGGACATCAAGAGCGTCTGCTGTAAAACGTTTTCCAGTTCCCGCACGTTTCCGGGCCAGTCATAGGCCTGCAAGAGTTCCATCGCCTCATCGGAGATGCGCACATTAAGATAGTCCATCTTTTTCAATAATGATTCTATCAGTTGCAGCAGGTCTCCTTTATGTTCCTTTAAGGAAGGGATGTGCAGGCGCACGACAAACCGGTAAAGCAGGTCGGAGCGGAACGTGCCTTTTCTGACCTCTTCGTCCACATTGCGGTTGGCCGCCGCCACCACGCGCACGGTGATATTTTGTGTCCCGTGCCCCCCCAGTTGGCGCACTTCGCCATTCTGCATGAAGCGCAGCAGCTTTCCCTGCAGGGCCGGGGACATCTCGGTGATTTCATCGAGAAACAGCGTTCCGCCCTGGGCCGAGGCGATCAAGCCCTCATGGTGATGGTCCGCCCCCGTAAAAGCCCCTTTTTCATAACCGAAAAGCTCTGATTCCAGCAGGTTATCGGGTATGGCGCCGCAATGGACAACGACTAAAGGTTTGTCGCGGCGAGAGCTGAGCTGATGCAGCGAACGGGCCGTCAATTCTTTACCTGTACCGCTCTCACCCTCGATCAAAACACTGGCCCAGGCATCGGCCACCCGGGCTATCTGTTTGTAAAATTCTACCATCAAGGCGGAAGAGCCGATAAATTGGGGCGTTCCCTTTTGATTCGGCTGGCCACCCGTCCTTTGTTGCCTTATTTCACGCATTTCCAGGATTTTCTTCGCCATCTCGCGGATGGCATCGGGCGTGAAGGGCTTGCTGATGTAATCCCAGGCGCCGAGGCGCAGGGCTTCCATCGTGGTTTCCAGTGAGCCGAAGGCCGTCACGAGGATGACGGGGATTTCAGGCCATTTTTCCTGAACATGCTGCAGGATGTGCAGTCCGTCAATAACGGGCATCCGGATGTCGGAAATCATTAAATCATAGCCCGACAGGTCCATTTTGAGGACATCTTCGGCGGAGGTATAGGCGTCAACTTTATATCCGGCGCGCAGCAGTGTTTCCTGCAGAAACTCACAGGCGACCGCGTCGTCGTCAATTACCAGAATGCGGGCTGCCATATAATATCATAATCCTTTTTGCGCAATATAGTGGGCCAGATCGGCCACCCGGCATGAATAACCCCATTCGTTGTCGTACCAGGCCACGACCTTGGCCATGTTGCCTTTCAGTACCTGGGTAAATTCAACATCAATAATAGAGGAATGAGAATCGCCTCGATAATCCGAAGAAACGAGACCGGCATCTTCACAGTTCATGATGCCCTTCAACCGGCCGCGAGCCGCTTTTTTCAGGACCTGACGCAGGGCATCAGTGGAAGTCTCTGTCCGGAGCTCGGCGACGAAATCAACAATGGAAACGGTTGGTGTCGGCACCCGCAGCGAATAGCCGTCGAAACGGCCGGCCAGCTCAGGAATTACCAGCGCAATCGCTTTGGCGGCGCCGGTGCTGGTCGGGATGATGTTCTGACCCGCTGCCCGGGCCCGCCTCAGATCCTTGTGAGCCATGTCCAGTATCCGCTGATCATTGGTGTAGGAATGGACCGTCGTCATCATCGCCTTTTCAATGCCGAAGGCCTCGTGGATCACCATGACGGGCGGCGCCAGGCAGTTCGTAGTACAAGAGGCGTTGGAAATGATATGGTGTTTCCGGGGTTGATAGTTTTTATGATTTACCCCCATGACGACGGTTAGATCCTCTTCCTTGGCGGGTGCGGTAATGATGACTTTCTTGGCGCCGGCGGCAAGGTGCGCCGCGGCCTTGGGACCGGTCAGAAAAAGTCCGGTGCTTTCGATAACAATATCAACACCCTCGTCATCCCAGGGGATGGTCGCCGGATCACGAAAAGACAGACTTTTTATCGTCTGGCCGTCAATGAGGAAACCGTTATTCCTGACTTTCACCTCTCCCGGGAAGCGGCCGTAGCTCGTATCATACTTGAAAAGATGAGCATTGGTAGTTACATCGAAGAGGTCATTGATGGCCGCAACTTGCAGCGACTGAGGGTATCTTGAAAGGACAGCCTTGAGGACTTGCCGTCCGATTCTTCCGAAACCGTTAATGCCCAGGCGAATCATAATTTTCTCCTTAGTTGTCGTCAATGCGGTATTTGTGCGCTGCCATTAAATCACAGTTTAGCTGCAGTTTCTGATGCAGACGGGCGTTGTCCAAGGCAATAGCACTAAGATTGGCCACCGCCTCCAGAAACTTGATTTCCTGGGCGGTAAATTTGCGCACCTTGTCGGAATAGACCCGGAGCACGCCGATGACCTTGCTTTCCACCGACAAAGGCAATACGAGGACGGATTTAATCCCCTCCTCCTTTGCTTTATCGCGGTACTGGAAGTTTTTATCCGTCCGGACGTCCTTCAGCCAGAGGGTCTTGCCGAGCAGGGCGCTCTTGTCGAGGCCGCTTTCTTCGACCAGAACGGTACCTTTTCTGAGGTATTTGTCCGAAAGCCCGCAGGATGCGCCGAGGAAAAGCTTTTTCCCCTTGGAATCAAGCAGGCGGATACCGGCGGCCTTTAATTGCAGGGCGGAGACAACGCATCTTACTATTTCCTCCAGGATCAG
>JAPLJV010000048.1 GCA_026388415.1 Deltaproteobacteria bacterium
GTCAGTCGTGAAATTACATAAGCAACAACAAACATGACGCCAAATGTTGCCAGAAAGCGGATATCACTTACGGCAAACGTAAAAAAGGGGGGCACAAAAAAGAAGTCGAAGGCGGCTACGCTCAGCAAGGTGGCAACTAGAGCGGGCCAGCGACTGGTACGCGTCGAGGTGACGACAATGCCCAGGAGATAGATCATTGCCACATCCGTCCTGTCTAGGTAGGGAAAGGTCAGACGCGCCACGACAGTGCTTAATGCAACGGCTCCAATACTCCAGTACCACTCTCGAGATTTGATTTTAGGCGATGAGGTCCTAGTATCCGGCTTAATGGAGTTTTCCGCTGCGTCTCCCGTGATCACATAGATATCTATGCTGCCGCTTCCCCTGATGATTTCGTCCAGCGGCGATCCAAAGAGCCTGTCCTTCCAGCGCGGGTGCATCGGCTTGCCAACAATGATCTTGGTGACATTACGCTGTCTGGCATAGCTAAGCAGCTCTTCGCTTACCTTTTGTCCCGTAAGCGTTGCGGTTTTCGCTCCCAGGTTTTCTGCCAGCCTCATATGGTCAGCCAGCAACTTAAGGTCGTGGTCCGACGGTTTGATCTGGGCAGGTGCTTCTACATGTACGGCAATCCACTCGGCTCGCAGGCCGGCGGCCATCCTGCGGGCCGCGCGAATGAGGCGAATTGAACGGGGGTTGGGGCTGATGCAGACGAGAATTCGCTCCGATGCCGGCCATATTTCTTGAACGCCTTTATCGCGCCGGTAGCATACCATCTGCTCTTCCACCCGCTCGGCGGTGCTCCTCAGGGCCAGCTCTCTCAAAGCGATCAGGTTGCCCTTGCGGAAAAAATTTTCGCTCGCCCTTTCCACCTGGTCGGGGATATAGACCTTGCCTTCTTTTAGACGTTGCAACAGATCCTCCGGCGGCAAGTCAATCAGCTCTATTTCGTCCGCCCGGTACAGGAAGGAGTCAGGGAATGTTTCCCGGACGACAACACCGGTAATTTGTTGTACAATGTCGTTAAGGCTCTCCAAGTGCTGCACATTGACTGTAGTGTAAACCGAAATACCCGTAGCAAGTAGCTCTTGGACATCCTGCCAGCGTTTCTTGTGCCTGGATCCGGGCACATTCGTGTGGGCTAATTCGTCAACGACAATCAGTGAGGGATTGCGGAGCAGGGCGGCATCGAGGTCAAACTCCCGAATTTCCCTGCCTCGATAGGAATGCATCCGACAAGGCAAGATTTCGAGACCCTCAAGAAAAGCCGCTGTCTCCTTTCTGCCATGGCTCTCCGCAATCCCGACAACGATATCAACGCCTTCTTCGCGTTGTTTCTGCGCGGCCGCCAACATCGCGTACGTCTTGCCCACTCCCGGTGCGGCGCCGAAGAATATCTTCAGTTTACCCTGGCTTAGACGCTCCTCCTCGGCCATCGCCTGGTCAAGGAGTTCGTCGGGATCGGGTCGTTTCGGTTCCATGTTGTCTCTATTCTGAAAGAATTACGTGTATATTGACCACGGTGCATTGTAACAAATTCAGCGCAGGGTATCCAGTGCCATATTTAACCGCAGAACATGCACCGTGGATTCACCTAATATTCCAAACTGTCTGTCCTCGATGTGTGCTCTGACAAGTGCTGCGACCTCCTTTTCACGGATACCACGTACCCTGGCCACGCGCGATACCTGGTATAGCGCGGCTGCCGGACTGATGTGCGGATCAAGTCCACTTCCGGAAGATGTTACGAGATCTGCCGGTATTGGCAGCAGATTATGGGGATCGGCAGCGCACAGAATAGCAATCCGTTTGAGCACGACCGTCTTCAGGTCAGGATTTGAAGGACCTAAATTCGAGCCTGTGGATGAAATCCCATTGTAAGGCACAGGCGTCGTTGCCGAAGGCCGTCCCCAGAAATACCTGAATTCCTCAAACGATTGACCGACAAGTTCCGAGGCGATTTTTTGTCCGTTCTTCTCAATAAGACTACCGTTTGCCTGACGTGAGAAGAGCACTTGCGCCACTCCCGTAACTGCAAGGGGATAAATGAGTCCCGTGAGCAGGCTTAGGACAAGAAGAAGTATAACCGCTGAGCGTATCTGTTGCCACATAGTCATTCCTTTTACGTCAAATGAAAAAATGCCAGGAGCATATCTATGGCCTTGATTCCGACAAAGGGGACGATCAGCCCGCCAACGCCATAGATAAGCAGATTGCGGCGGAGAATCCTGGCGGCACTCATCGGTCGGAACCTAACGCCGCGTAGAGCGAGGGGAATCAGGGCCACTATGATCAGGGCATTGAAGATGACCGCCGATAGGATAGCGCTTTGTGGTGTTGAAAGGGCCATGATATTCAGAACCGCCAAACCTGGATATATTCCCAAAAAGGCTGCCGGCAAGATGGCAAAGTATTTGGCCACGTCGTTGGCAATACTGAAGGTGGTGAGCGTACCCCGAGTCATGAGGAGTTGCTTGCCGATCTCAACGATCTCGATCAGTTTTGTGGGGTTGGAGTCAAGGTCAATGAGATTTCCGGCTTCCTTCGCCGCCTGCGTCCCCGTATTCATGGCTACGGCCACATCTGCCTGCGCCAACGCCGGCGCATCATTCGTTCCGTCGCCCGTCATCGCCACAAGATGTCCTTGAGCTTGATAGGTGCGTATCAGATTCAACTTCGCCTCCGGCAGCGCCTGGGCCAGGAAGTCGTCCACACCCGCTTCGGCGGCTACAGCGGCTGCCGTCAGCGGGTTATCACCGGTGATCATGACCGTGCGAATACCCATCCGGCGCAATTCCCCGAAGCGTTCGCGAATGCCGCCCTTCACCACATCGCTCAAGCGCACTACGCCCAAAACCTGCGAATCTTCCACAACAACAAGGGGGGTGCCGCCTCGTATCGCTATGTCTTCGACTATTGAGGTAACCTCATCAGGGTAATAGCCACCCCGATCTTTTAGGTAAGATTCTATCGCCTCGGCAGCTCCTTTGCGAATCTCCCGGTTGCCAAGATCGACACCGCTCATACGGCTCTTGGCCGTAAAGGGAATAAAATGAGCACCCAGTGTTTTAATATCCCGTTCGCGGATACCGTGGGATTTCTTGGATAGGATGACAATGCTGCGCCCCTCCGGTGTTTCATCGGCAAGCGAGGCAAGCTGGGCCGCATCAGCCAGTTTCTGAACGGATATTCCCGGCACTGGCAGAAATTCAGTTGCCTCGCGATTTCCTAATGTTATGGTGCCCGTTTTGTCGAGGAGCAGGACGTCTACATCGCCGGCTGCTTCTACGGCTTTACCGGACATGGCGATGACATTTGCCTGGATCATACGGTCCATTCCGGCGATGCCAATAGCAGAAAGAAGGCCACCGATGGTGGTAGGGATGAGGCATACCAGCAGGGCCACAATGACCGTCATGGTCGCCGGCGAACCCTGTCCTGTGGCCCTAACGCTGTAGATCGAGAAAGGGATCAGGGTTACCGTAGCAAGGAGAAAAATGAGTGTGAGACCGGCGAGTAGAATGCCGAGGGCGATTTCGTTGGGCGTTTTTTGACGTTTGGCCCCCTCCACCATGCTAATCATTTTATCGAGGAACGTTTCCCCAGGATTTGCCGTAATGCGGATGATCAGGGAGTCCGAAAGCACTCTTGTTCCACCCGTGACGGCACTTCTGTCTCCACCACTTTCCCTTATTACCGGAGCACTTTCACCCGTAATGGCGCTTTCGTCTACTGAGGCCACACCCACGACGACCTCTCCGTCTCCGGGAATGGTCTCACCCGCTTCAGCAAGCACCAGGTCCCCTTTTTTGAGCAGCGAACCAGGAACGATTTCTGCTTCAGCATGCCAATCAGCTCTGGAAAGACGCTTTGCCGTCACGTCGCGCCGCGAACCTTTCAGCGACCTGGCCTGTGCCTTCCCTCTTCCTTCTGCCATGGCTTCGGCAAAGTTGGCAAAAAGGACGGTAAACCATAACCAGAGGCTCACGCTGAGAATAAAGGACGCTCGTTCCTCTCCCTGTCCAAAGAGCGATAGAATGAAAAGAATTGTGGTAAAGATGCAGCCGATCTCCACAACGAACATTACTGGATTCTTGATAAGATGAAGGGGATTGAGTTTTAGAAAGGCATCGCAGATAGCCGGCCAGATAAACTTCTTGTCAAAGAGAGAAAATCCTTTTGTTTCCATGTTCCAAATCCTCTATTTTTTATGGAGTCCAGGAAAAATATTCGGCAATCGGTCCCAAAGCAAGGGCGGGAATAAACGTGAGTGCCCCAACAAGAATAATTACGACCAAGAGAAAGAAAACGAATAGCGGCGTATGGGTGGGCAAGGTGCCGGCGCCAACGGGTACATGTCTCTTACGGGCCAGTGATCCTGCTGTTGCCAGCACAGGTATGATAAGCCAGAATCGCCCGATGAGCATGACCATGCCAAGCGCTATATTATAAAAAAGTGTGTTGGCGTTCAATCCGGCAAAGGCGCTGCCGTTATTGTTTGCCGCAGAGGAAAAGGCGTAGAGCACCTCGGAGAATCCATGCGGGCCGGTGTTCGATATTCCGGACAAACCTACCTTTGTCACCACGGCAACGGCTGTACCGACAAGAATAAGGACCGCTGGAATGAGAATAACGAGGGATGCCATCTTTATCTCGTAAGCTTCAATCTTCTTGCCGAGATATTCCGGTGTCCGTCCCACCATAAGTCCCGCCACGAAAACGGTGATGATAACAAACATCAGCATCCCGTACAGGCCCGAGCCGACACCTCCGAAAATAATTTCACCAAGCTGTATTAGCCAGAGAGGAGCCAATCCACCCAGAGGCGTAAATGAATCGTGCATCCCATTGACAG
Organism: Deltaproteobacteria bacterium; assembly: GCA_026388415.1. Taxonomy (NCBI): domain Bacteria; kingdom Pseudomonadati; phylum Myxococcota; class Myxococcia; species Deltaproteobacteria bacterium. The sequence goes on from JAPLJV010000048.1 coordinate 4,856, forward strand.
ATCCATTGGAGGCGGCCGTCGTGACGACCGCCCAGAGAGCGGAATTCACGATGCCGAATCGCACCTCCTTGCCTTACATGTTGCCGCCGGATTGCAGTTCCCCCGCATTCTGATCTATGTTCATACCGTACAGCGACACATTACCCGTCTGCTCACTGGATAGACAAAGGCCGAGAAGCGGCAAGAGAATTAATATCATAGTAGCCAGCAGCGCCCACCCTTGCTTCCTGTCCCCCACCATCTTGCCAAAGGTAAAACAAAGGGCCGCCGGGATTAGCAAAATTGCCAGCATCTCCAGAAAATTGGACAGCGGTGTCGGATTTTCCAGCGGATGCGATGAGTTAGCGTTAAAAAAGCCGCCGCCGTTAGTCCCCAGCTGCTTGATAGCCACCTGACTGGCGGCGGGCCCCAAGGCGATCCTCTGTTCAGTTACAATATTACTCTTTTCATCCCTTGTCTGTTCCATGAGCGGCACCCTGACGGAACCGTCCAACGTTTGCACGACGCCCTGCGATACGAGGATGAGAGCCATGAATAATGACAACGGCAGGAGGATATAGACCACTGATCTGGTCAAGTCCACCCAGATGTTTCCGATGGTCTGTGCAGAGGTTCTCTTAAGGCCACGGATGAGCGCGACAAGAACGGCCATGCCCGTTCCCGCGGAAACAAAATTTTGGGCGGTAAGGCCCATCATCTGCGTGAAAAAACTCATCGTTGCTTCGCCGCCATAAGCCTGCCAATTCGTATTGGTCACAAAACTTATGGCGGTATTGAAGGCGAGATCGGGAGCAACGGCAGACATGCCCTGCGGATTGAGTGGTAACATTCCCTGGAATCGCTGCAATAAATAAACGGCCAGGCATCCTGCCAGATTGAAAATGAGCAGGCCCCCGGCATAGGTCTTCCAGGACATTTCCCGGTCCGGATCAATGCCACAGCATCGGTAGATCAACCTTTCGAGTGGACCGGCAAATTTGGTTAGAAAAAAAGGTTCGCCTGAGTAGATCTTGGCCATGTAGTGCCCAAGTGGTATTGCCGCTGCAAGAAGGATGATAAAATACAGCGCAACTTGAAGAAATCCCTGGGCGTTCATGAGAATAACTCCGGTCTGAGCAGGGCCGTAAAGAGATAAACGACAAGTCCGATGACAATAATCAAGCCGATAACGTAGAGTGCTGTCATGGTAAATTACCTCAAAATATTATCAGAATCCCTGATAAGCAACCATAGCCTTATTTGCCCGTTTTCCCTGCCTGCACCGGCCAGTCTTCATTATATTCAATGAGAAAATGAAATATTAAAATATACCCGGCAACTTTAACATGTTATATACCATCACCCCGATCGACAAGCGATCCAGCCAGGAAGACATGGCCATCCTCTTTACGGAACCGATGAGTTGTCCGGAGGATGCACTGGCGCTTACACATGCCAATAGTTTTTCTTTTGCGGGTACCGAGCTATTGCCCATCGTTGTTACCCCCTATTTAGTTTTATGATAACAGTTAGTATGTAAAGATAATGTTAAGATCAACGATAGGGACATAAAAATTTTGTAAAGAATCATGCCGAACAATTCAGATGAAAATGTTATTTTTGTTTTGCTATACTTGAGCGACCGGTAGCCCATGCTTTGAAAGAAAATGATTTATATGATCAAGATTGCGAGGGTAGGATTTCTTTTGATGACTCAGCCAGCTTGAAAGTTGATCAGGATCCCTGCCTATCAATTTTCCTAACTCACGTAAGCTCAACCCCTTGATCTTCTTAAAATAGGATAGCCTTCCCAGAACATCTCTTTGACAATCAAACGGTACATAACCTAAAAATCCTATAATCTTCGGCATATGTTTGATTTCCGGTTCATGGCCACTACCTTCCCAATTGTAAACAGTACACTCTGAAACCCCGATCATGTCAGCCACATCCTTTTGGAAAAGCTTTCTATCCATCCTATGCTTTCGAATATGTTCACCAATTTTTTTGGGGCCGGATATCCAGGGTCTGAAACTATTTGACCGGTCTTTTTATAGCTGTTACTTCGGGCACCGTAAATATCAAAGCCCACAAACCCTTTGTGACCCGCAGCTTCGATATCCTCTTAATGAGATCGTATAGTTAACTTTGATTCAAAACAGCCGTCCGTAACCAGGACGTGGCAGTGGGGATTGATTGGGGGCATCTCATTTTTCTTACCGTTTCCAGGCAAGGTTCTTTTCGAGCCATCGGGAAAGACTGGTGAAGGCAAAGCAGATAATAAAATAGATGACGGCGATGAAAAAGAATATCTCGGTAGGATAATTGATCGTCCGGTTGTTAATCTGAGTCGCCACGTGCGTCAATTCGGAAACGCCCACGATAAAGGCCAGGGATGTATCCTTGATCATGGAAACAAACTGATTCACGAAGGAGGGGATCATATTGCGCAGCCCCTGCGGCAGCACGATATAGACCATCGCCTGCCAGGGGTGAAGTCCCGTTGAAAGCGCCGCCTCGGTTTGCTCACGGGGGATACTTTCCACGCCCGCCTTGACGATCTGCGACATATAGGCCGAGGTAAAGAGCGTCAGCGCCATAATGACCGTCCAGCTTTCATTGACGGTATGTCCCAGCAATGCCGGAAGCAGAAAATACATCCAGAATATTACCATTAATAGCGGCATGCCACGAATAATATTAACGATTGTCAGGGAACTATATTTTAGCGCCCGACTATGCGATACACTCATCAGACCAAGCAGCAACCCGCCCAAAAAAGAGAGGAGGCACGCTACCACCGCGAGATACAGGGTAAGGGCAATCCCACCCAGAGGACCATGGGGATACCGTCCGATGAAAAAGTAGGTTAAATTCGTTCCAATAACGGTAAAATCAAAGCCTGTCGGCATATCAGTGAGCCTTCATGGGAGCGAGGAATTTCCTGTTGTAGAGGGTTACCAAACTCGTAATGACCACGGAAAGGACTACGTACACAAGCGTTGCCGCCGTAAATGCTTCAAATCCCTTAAAGGTGTAACTCTCTACCTGGCGTGCCTGGTAGGTAAGCTCCGCAACGCCGATCGTCATTGCCAGGGAAGAGTTCTTGTTCAGGTTGAGAAACTGGTTTATGAGCGGCGGAATGGTTAATCGCACCGCCTGGGGCAAGATGATATACTGCATGGAGCGCAGATACGAAAAGCCGGAGCTTTGCGCCGCCTCCATTTGCTCCTTGGGAATGGAGCGAATGCCGGAGCGAATATCCTCGGCAATAAATGCGGAGGTGTATATGGTTAAAGCAATGACTGCCGCGGAAAATTCAAAATTCAGCGTATTCATCCAGTTGTTCACGGCATCCGGCAATATCTTGTAGGAGCCGAAGTACCAGAAAAATATCTGAACCAGAAGCGGCGTGTTCCGGAAAAATTCCAGATAGCCGTACGCGAACCAGCGGACCGGCCTCACACTGCTCATCCGCATCACCGCAATGAGCAGCCCCAACAAAAAGGAAAAAAAGATGGATATCAGCGAAAGCTGAATCGTGATGTTGAGGCCGGAAACCAGCCACTCAAAATATTTTCCGGAGGTAACTACAGACCAATCGAAGTTATATTTCAGCACGGAACTTTAACTTTGCTCCTCTTCGCCAGCTATTTTAAGAGCAACATCGGGACGAACCGAAGGCCTCAGGGAAACGGGGCGCCCTCAAAGAGGATCACCCCCGGTTTCCCCGTTGCGGATCTACTTCTCCGTTATCCTGTTGCCTTCTGTTATCTTGAAGCTTCCCCTCTTTAGGGCTATAGTAGCGCCGGGACCAAACCACTTATCAAAAATCTTCCTTGCCTCACCGCTTTTCTCCATCTCCAGGAGCGTTTTGTTGACAAAATCAACAAAATTTTTGTCACCCTTGCGCATGCCGAGACCGTATGGCTCGTCTGAAATCTGTATATCCGGTATTTCATACTGATCCTTATTCGGCGCATTGCCCAGCAGGTTTGCCAGAATTGATTCATCGGTGGTCGCAGCAAAAACCTTGCCCTGCTGGAGCGCCAGTAATGCCTGCGGGTAGTCATCAAAGGAGAGGATCGTTGCCTTGGGCAATGCCTTGGACGCATTCTGTTCCGACGTTGATCCCTTTGCGGTTCCGATCCGTTTCCCGTTAAGGTCGGCCAGACTCTTCACCGTTCCCTTTTTTACAATAAATTTCTGCCCCGTAAAAAAGTACGTCAAGCTGAAATCAATCTGCTTGGCCCGTTCAGGGGTGGCCGTCATCGTTGCGGCAATAATGTCAATATTGCCCTCGACCAACTGCGGCATCCGGCTGGCCGAGGTCACCGGTTTCAGTTCAAGCTTCACGCCCAGTTTGTTTGCTATTGCCGCGACAAAATCCACATCATAGCCGATAATCTGACGCGTCTTTTCATCCACGAAGCCAAATCCCGGAGTGGAATCCTTCACTCCCGCCACAAGAACGCCCTTTTTCTTGACCATCTCCAGCGTGTCCGCCGCCAGTAAAGCCCCGCACAGACCGGCAACAATCACCAGAGACATCGCCATAATTGCAACTTTCCTCATATCAAATCCTCCTTAGCAAATTTTGTTGTTTCAGTGCATTGGCGACAGCACTTCCTGCAGGAACTGCTGCGCCCTCTCATGTTTAGGGTTGGTAAAGAATTCTGCCGGACGAGCCTCCTCAAGGATCGCACCGTAATCCATGAAGGCTACATTGTGAGCGACTTCCCTGGCAAATCCCATTTCGTGGGTAACGACGACCATGGTCATCCCCGACCGGGCAAGATCCTGCATGACGGCCAGCACCTCTCCAATCATCTCCGGATCAAGGGCAGAAGTGGGCTCATCAAAAAGCATTATCCTGGGTTTCATGGCAAGGGCACGCGCTATGGCTACCCGCTGCTGCTGACCGCCCGATAACTGTGAAGGGTAAGAATGCACCTTGTCGGCAAGGCCAACCCTTTCCAGGAGGGCCATTGCCTGGTCTTCCGCCGCTTTTTTCCCCGTCTTGCGAATCTTGATGGGGGCAAGCGTGATATTCTTCAAAACGGAGAGATGGGGGTAAAGGTTAAACTGCTGAAAAACGAATCCTATCTCGGCCCGCAGCTTGTTAATATTTGTCTTGGCATCGGACAGGTCCATTCCATCAACGATAAGCGTCCCCTGATCTATAGGCTCAAGCCTGTTTATGGTCCTGATCAAGGTTGATTTTCCGGAACCCGAGGGGCCGCACACTACCAGCACTTCCCCCGGCTCAACGTGCAGGTCCACCCCATTCAGGACATGGAGCTTCGTAAACCATTTGTGAACTCCTTGAAATGTGATCATGCATGACCTCATAAAGGCTCTTTCCAATGATAAAACCGGCGCCAGCAGGATGCAGATATACGACGCACGGAGCTTATACCCTCATTCATCAGAAATAATCAATAGGGATTTGATATTCTTTTTCTCAGGCCTGCAAGTTCGCTCAGCCGTAATAATTGGGTAGAGCCACTCATTTCATACCTTCTTCCCCTGTTCCCGATAGCCAAGAATAATTAGTGGTTGTCCCCAATTATCCCACAGAAGTCTTGATAGAAGGATGATTTAGTGCTAATAAATGCACCGCTCCTCTGTCATGAGTGGCCAGAGGATGGTAAACATCTATTTTAAAGGGGGAATAGCCATGGAAATTAGAATTATCACGGCGGCGCCGGACAAAAAAAAGCCTAAACCGACTGATGAGACAAAACTGGGCTTTGGGAAAATATTCACTGATCACTTCTTCACGATGCCTTATAGCGGCGGCGCCTGGCACGATCCCGTCATCGAACCGTACCGCCCCCTTTCCCTGGCTCCGACTGCCCTGTGTCTGCATTATGCCCAGGAAATCTTTGAAGGTATGAAGGCTTACCGGGGACAGGAGGACGCCATCGCCCTCTTTCGGCCGGCCGAAAACGCAAAGCGGATGAATATGTCGGCCAGGAGGATGTGCATGCCCGAAATTGACCCCGATCTGTTCCTGGCGGCGGTTAAAAAATTAGTGCTGCTGGAAAAGGATTGGATCCCCCGGAGCGAGGGCGCCTCGCTTTACATCCGCCCGACCATGATCGCCACCGAAGCTGCTCTGGGCGTGCATGCCTCCAGTGAATATCTCTTTTTTATTGTTGTCGGACCAGTGGGCGCCTATTACCCGGAGGGTTTTGGTCCCACCAAAATTTACGTCAGCGAAGAATACGTGCGGTCGGTGCGCGGGGCAACGGGATCATGCAAGGCGGCGGGCAACTATGCCGCCAGTCTTTACGCGAGCCGGATCGCCGGTGAAATGGGTTATACCCAGGTGCTGTGGCTGGACGCCCTCGAGCGAAAATATGTGGAAGAAGTGGGCACCAGCAACGCCTTTTTTGTGATTGACGACGAACTGATCACGCCACCCCTGACGGGAGGGGCGATCCTGCCCGGCATTACGCGCGATTCCGTCCTCCAGTTGGCCAGAAGCTGGGGCCTTACGGTTTCCGAACGGCCGCTGGCCATGGACGAGATCCTGGCCGAAGCTGCCCGGGGGCGCCTGCAGGAGGCATTTGCCTCCGGGACGGCGGCCATCGTTTCCCCCATCGGCCATTTCTTCTACAAGGGGCGGGAGCATGTGGTCAATGGCGGCCAGGCCGGCCCGCTGACGGAAAAATTATACAAGGCCCTCCTCGGAATTCAGTATGGCAAAACGGCCGATCCCTTCGGGTGGCGGCTGAAAATATCCTAATAAAGATGAGGCATTCCGTGGTTGGAGCTGATCGTTTATTGCCGTTGGTAGTTGTCCTAGTCGTGGGGGCCCTTTTCTTCACCCTGCCGCAATCAGGGATGGCCCTTTCCCTGGACGAAGTTGTTGCCAACGCTCAGAATGTTTACGAAAATACCGCTGATCTCAAGGCTAATTTTCTCCAGGAACTCACCATGAAGTCCCTCCGTAAAACGAATCGGGAAGAGGGGATTTTTTACTTCAAAAAACCCCGGCAGATGGTCTGGGATTACACCCTGCCCAAAGCGAAAAAAATGGTGGTTAATGCGAAAACGGTGTGGCTTTATATCCCCGCCGACGGCGTTGTTTATGTGCAGAATGCCGCAGAAGTTTTTAAAACACAGGCGATTGTCCGCTTTCTGTCCGGTTGGGGCAAATTGGCGGATGATTTCCATATCACCTTCGCCAGAACCGACGCCCGCACCGATGATGCTGACAAGGACGGCGATTACCAGCTCAAGCTCGTTCCTCACGAACGCGATTTTGGGGTCGCGGAACTTTTTCTCACCTTGGACAAGCAATTTCAAATTTCGAAGGTAAATTTTACCGATAGCTATGGCAATGCGACGCGCCTTGTTTTCCGCGGCATCAAGATCAATAACAATCTGCCGGAAAAGTTTTTCAGCTTCATCCCGCCGGCGGGGACGGAGGTCTATCGCAACCGCTGAATCTTTATTTTGACCAGTAGCGTCGTAACCCAAACGAGGTGTACAAGGAGCAGAGATGAATGACCTTTTGATAGATGACAGTTCCTGCCTTGATCCCCGGGAGGCCCTGGGATGGGAGTGGTTGGAGGTTAATGGCTCCGGCGGGTATGTCTCAAGCAGCGTCATGAATTGCCATACCCGTAAATATCATGGTCTTTTGGTGGCTAATCTTGCTCAACCCGCCGGCCGGCATGTCATGCTTTCCAAATTTGAGGATTCCGTCTGCCTCGGCGCAGAGGAACATTTTTTCTCCTGTCACCAGTATCCCAACTTTTTCTTCCCCCCGGTGCGGCATTGCCTGGGCAAATTCAGTCTCGGCCCGGCCCCCCAATTCACTTATCAGATAGCCGGACAAACAGGCGAAATTATTATTCGCAAGACCGTTATGCTCATGTCGGGCGAGAACTGCGTACTCATCAAGTATGATCTGGAAAATGCCCCGGACGATCTTGTGCTGCGTCTCAAGCCTTTTCTGGCCTGGCGGAATTTCCATGGGCTGGCCAAACAGAATGACCGCTTCGCTGCCGTCACGACGCCCATGAATAATGGCTTTGCTATCACACCCTATCCGGAGATGCCGACTTTATTCATCCGGACGAACGTCAGTTCCCAATTTTTGTCAGCTCCTGACTGGTATAACAATTTCGAGTATCCGGCGGAGCGGGAAAGGGGTTATGGCTGGCAGGAAGACCTTTTCATGCCGGGAGTGCTTTCGGTTGTCGTCCGGAACGGGCAGAGCGTCATCGTGGCCGCTGCGCTGCAGGAAAAGCCTCTGCAACTGCAAAAGAAATGGACATCCGAACTGCAAAGGCGTTCCCGCAATCAGGAGCAAGAGGAAGCTGTCGCCGCCGGTTTTCCGCCGGAAGATCGCGACCATGTCCGGCAACTCCTCCAGGCGGGGCGGCAATTCCTCATTACCAGCCCGGCCGGGCGTCCGGCCATCATCGCCGGCTATCACTGGTTTGGTTCCTGGGGTCGGGACACCCTGATTGCGCTGCCGGGCCTGACTTTTGGCAGTGGACGCGGTCAGGAAGGCGTCGTCTTACTGGCCTCCCTGGGCCAATATGAAAGGGATGGCCTCCTGCCCAATTTCTTTGCGCCGGATGATGAAAACCATGCCTACAATTCGGTAGATGCATCGCTTTGGTTTTTCTGGGCGGCGCAGCAGCAACTCCAGTACACGGGCGACCTGCATCAGGTCGAACACACCCTGTGGCCGGTCATGCAGAGCATTATCAAAAAATTCATGGCCGGATCCGTATATAACATTTACATGGCCGATAACGGCTTGCTGCACGCCGGAGACGCCGTCACGCATCTCACCTGGATGGATGCCAAGATCGGCGGCCGGCCCGTGACGCCCCGCGGGGGGTTTGCCGTGGAGATCAATGCCCTTTGGTACAACGCCCTGTGCTTCGCCGGCCAACTGGCAACTGCTTTTGGTCAGGAGGCGCTCTTCCCGGCCGATCTGCCGGAGCGTATTCGCCTGGCTTTCCAAAATACCTTCTGGATTGCCGATGGCGCCTATCTGGGCGATGTTTATGCGGAAGGCGTCCTGGACCAGGCTGTCCGGCCGAATCAGATTTTTGCCCTTTCCCTGCCTTTTTCCCCCGTAACAGAAGCCCAGGCAGCCGGCGTGCTCAAGAGCGTGCGGGAAAATCTCCTGACGCCCTGCGGACTGAGAACTCTGGCGCCCGACGATCCGGCCTACCAGGGAAGTTACGGAGGCAATGCTGTCCAACGGGACGGCGCCTATCATCAGGGGACCGTCTGGCCCTGGTTGCTGGGCGCTTTCGGGGAAGCCACGCTCAAGTATGCTAAAGACAAGGATAGCGCCAGGGCTTTCTTACGGGAATATCTCCGGAACTTTCTTGGCCGGCACCTCCGGGAGGCCGGACTGGGCAGTGTTTCCGAAATATTTGACGGCGACGCGCCTCATGCACCGCGGGGTTGCATAGCGCAAGCCTGGAGCGTGGGGGAGATTATCCGCCTATACCGTCTTTTACAGGATGCCTGACAGGAGTCGTAATGCCAAGTGTATGCTTATATTTTCAGGTCCATCAACCCTACCGCCTCCGGCCGTTCTCTTTTTTCGACATCGGCAACAACCATGTTTATGACGATGAAGAAAACAATCGCGCCATCCTCAATAAAATTGCCGATAAGTGTTACCTGCCCACCAATGTCGTCCTGCTTGCGCTGATTAAAAAACATCACGGTGCTTTCCGGCTGGCCTTTTCTCTGACCGGGATCGTCCTGGAACAGTTGGAAAAATACCGCCCCGATGCCCTCGCAAGCTTCCAGCGCCTGGCCGAGACCGGTTGCGTCGAATTTTTAAGCGAAACCTATTTTCACTCCCTGGCCTTCATTTTTTCCCCGCGGGAATTCCAGGAACAGGTCTCGCTGCACCGGGACAAAATCCAGTCGCTCTTCGACTATCAACCGGTCACCTTTCGCCATACGGAACTGATCTACAATAACGCCCTGGCCAGCCTGGTGGAAGAAATGGGCTATCAGGCGATCCTGGCGGAAGGGGCCGACAAGATCCTGGGCTGGCGCAGTCCCAACTTCCTCTACCGCCCTGTCGGGTGTACGAAGATAAAATTGCTCTTGAAAAACTACCGTCTTTCTGATGATATCGCCTTTAGATTTTCCGATTCCCAATGGGTCGAGTATCCGCTCCTGGCTGACAAGTTTGCCCATTGGTTGCATCAACTGCCGGCCGGCGGAGAGATTGTTAATCTTTTCATGGATTATGAGACCTTTGGTGAACATCAGTGGCAGGAGACGGGTATCTTTGATTTCCTGCGCGCCTTGCCGCAGGAGATTTTCACCCATGCCGACTTCCGCTTCCAGACGCCGGCCGAGGTCGTGCGGGATCACGAACCCGTGGCCGAGCTGGATGTGCCCGAACTTACTTCCTGGGCGGATACGGAACGGGATTTAACCGCCTGGCTCGGCAATGCCATGCAGCAGGACGCGCTCCGCAATCTCTATGCCCTGGAGGCCCCGGTGCGCCGTCCCAAAAACCAGGCGCTGCGGCAGGCATGGCGTAAGTTGCAGACCTCCGATCACTTCTACTACATGTGCACCAAGTGGCTTGCAGACGGCGACGTACACAAATATTTCAACCCCTACGAGTCTCCCTACGATGCCTACATCAATTACATGAATGTCCTGGATGATTTTTCCGGCCGCTTGCTAACCGGCGGCAGGAAAATAACAGATTAAAAGGAGATATATCCCATGACGGAAGAAAGAATTAGAGCAGCCAGCACTCAGTCTTCAGCACCCAGTCCTCAGCACTCGGTCCTCAGCACTCAGCCCTCCTATCTCTTCGAGGTAAGCTGGGAAGTGTGCAACAAGATCGGCGGCATCTACACGGTGATCACCAGTAAGGCCCGTCAGGCAGGCAATGCCTACGGCGAAAACTACTACTTCCTGGGGCCTGATCTCAAGAACAATCTCGAATTTGAGGAAACAGAGGAGGACTGCTGGACCAAGATGAGGGCGGCCACCGCTATTCGGGACATACCCTGCCGTTTTGGCCGGTGGCGCATCCCCGGCAATCCGAAAGTTATCCTGGTCGGTTTCGGCAAGAAATACGATAAGGAACAACTGCTCTTCCGTCTCTGGGAAAGATATGGCGTGGACTCTATCGCGGGCGGCTGGGATTATGTGGAGCCCGTCATGTTCAGTTATGCCTGCGGGGAAGTGATTGAAATTATATATAATTTATACGTCAAGCCCGAGGGCGCCACGGCCGTGGCTCATTTTCACGAATGGATGTGCGGCGCGGGACTGCTGGCGATCAAGCAGATGGCCCCGGAAGTAGGCACGGTATTTACCACCCATGCCACGATTCTCGGGAGAACCCTGGCCAGTTCCGGGATGGATATTTACACCAACATGGAGAACATCTCACCGCTCCGGGAAGCCAACGCCCATAATATTACCGCCAAGAACTCCATGGAAGCGTCGGCCGCACGGGAAGCCGATTGTTTCACCACAGTCAGCAACATCACCGCTGCCGAGTCGAAAAACTTTTTAGGCCGGGCGCCGGATGTCATCACCCCCAATGGACTGGACATGGAGCATGTCCCCGACCTGGTTGAAAATAGGGCGCCGGCGCTCAAGGCACGGGAAAGGCTGCTTTCGGCCGCCGGCCACTTTTTAAGAAAAGAATTTCCTGATGATACGAAGATTATGTCCATTTCCGGACGCTATGAATTCCATAACAAGGGGATAGACCTGTTTCTTAATGCCCTGGGTCGTCTCGAAAAGAGCATGAAGGATAATGAAACCGTCCTGGCCTACCTGTTCGTTCTCGGCGGTCACAAGGACCTTATCCCCGCTCTCCAGTGCGAGCAGCCCTCGATATACTGCGATTCCACAAGGTATGAGACCGGCGCCCCCCTCCCCATTGCCACGCACCGGCTGGACTACGAGGCGTCAGATCCGATTCTGCAGACATGCAGTCACCTGGGTCTCAAAAACGGGCAGCAAAACAAGGTCTTTGTCATATTTATTCCGGCCTATCTGAATGGACACGATGGTCTTTTGAACATGACCTATTATGAAGCGCTTTCGGGTAGCGATCTGGGTGTTTTCCCCTCCTACTATGAGCCCTGGGGCTATACTCCCTTAGAAAGCGCCGCCTATGCCGTACCTACAATAACCACGGATCAGGCTGGTTTCGGCATCTGGGCGGAGCAGAAGGTTGGCGATAGCAGCGGCGTCATCCTGCTGCGGCGCAAAGGGAAGGATGATAACACTATCGAAGACAAGCTCTACGGCATTTTGCATAATTTTCTGGGCTGGACGGAAGGGGAGCAGTTAGAGAGAAGAAAGATGGCCCGCCAGGCCGCCGAACAGGCTAACTGGCAAGACTTCTTTCTTGCTTACCAGCAGGCTTACGAGGGGGCATTGACCGTTGCCGCGGCGCGCTACACGAAGCTGATGACCAGCGCGGAAAGGGAGGAGAAGGTCCGCGTCTTTGCCGGCACGGTATCCACTCAGCCTCACTTTCGTAGTTTTTTGGCCGTGGCCAATCTACCGGAAAATATTGCCCGGCTGCGGGAGCTGGCCTACAACATCTGGCTGGCCTGGAACCCCCCGGCACTTAACCTGTTCGCCACTTTAGACCCCAAGTTATGGGAGGAAACAGGCAAAAATCCCATCCGGATATTAGAAACGACATCGCCGAAGCGGCTGCTGGAAGCCTCGAAAAGCGGAAGTTACATTGCTCTTTACGACCAGGTAATGGAACACTTCGACCAATATATGGATGAAATCAGAGACGCGGCCGGTCGCCCGGTCACGCTGGAAATGAAAAGCTCGGCGCCCGTCGCCTATTTTTCCACGGAGTACGGCCTGCATGAGACCGTTCCCATTTATTCGGGCGGTTTAGGCACCCTCTCGGGCGATCACATGAAGACGGCCAGCGACCTGAATATACCTCTGGTGGGAGTGGGCCTGCTCTACAAGAATGGTTTTTTCCGGCAGGTCATAGACAGCAACGGGGTGCAACTCGCGGAATATCCGGAAAACGATTTCTCTACCATGGCCGTGCAGTTAGTGCAGGACGATCGAGGCAATGCCGCGCAGATTTCGCTCGAACTGCCCGGACGCATCCTCTTTGCCAACATCTGGGAAATCAAGGTCGGCCGGACTTCTCTTTATCTCTTGAACACCGATGTCCCGGCAAACACCCCCCAGGACAGGCGGATAACCGACCGCCTGTACAGCGGCGACCAGAGGACGCGGATCGAGCAGGAGATTCTGCTCGGCATGGGCGGGGTAAGGTTGCTGAAGAAACTCGGCATCAAACCGAGCGTATATCACATCAACGAGGGCCATTCGGCGTTCCTCATCCTGGAAAGGGTTGCCATCCTGATGGGTGAGGAGGGGCTGGGTTTTGAGGAAGCTTGCGAGGTTGTTCACGGCAGCACCATCTTTACCACCCACACGCCTGTGGAGGCAGGCAACGAACGCTTCCCCAAGGAATTAATCGAGCATTATTTTGCTTCCTTTGTCAAGAAGTGTAATATTTCGTGGTCACAATTATGGGCATTGGGTTGCAAGGAGAGCGGCGATGACAAGAATTTTTTCCTGACGATCCTCGCGCTGAAAATGAGTTTTATGACTAACGCGGTCAGCCGGCTGCATGGACGTATCTCGCGGCATATGTGGCGTGACGTCTGGAAAGGTTTTTACGGCTCCGACGTGCCGATCGGTCACATCACCAACGGCGTCCATATGAAGTCCTACGTTGCCCCGCGGATGAGAGAACTGCTGGATGTCTATCTGGGCGCGGATTGGTGGAGACACATCGCCGATAAGGAAATGTGGCAGCGCATTCAAGAGATTCCGGATGCAGTTTTATGGCGCACCCGCTATGAACTGAAACAGAAAAACTTTGATTTTCTGATCGACAATATTTCCCGGCAATGGTCAAGATACGGCCTTTCCAAAACATGGCGGGAAGATCTCCTGGGCAAGGTCAATCCCGCCGCCATGATCATTGGCTTTGCCAGAAGGTTCGCCCCCTATAAACGTGCTGATTTGATTCTGTCGGATATGGATCGTCTGGCCAATATTTTGAACAATAAGGACCGCCCCGTCCATATCATCATGGCCGGCAAGGCCCATCCCAGCGACGAGATGGGAAAGAGCCTGATAAAGAAGGTCGTTGACGTCTGCAAGGAGGAGCGGTTCCGAGGCAAGATCTTCTTTATCGAAAACTATGATATTCGCGTCGCCCGACATCTGGTGCAGGGCGTTGATGTCTGGCTGAACACGCCGCGGCGGCCCTTTGAGGCGAGCGGCACCAGCGGCCAAAAAGTGGTGATCAACGGCGTGCTGAATCTCAGCGTTTCCGATGGCTGGTGGTGCGAAGGCTATGACGGCACCAATGGGTGGAATATAGGGCCAGTGGTGAGGGAACGCCCGGACAACCGGCAAAATGCCGATGAGGAAGACAGTCAATCCCTCTATTCGCTCCTGGAAAACACGATCGTCCCGCTCTTCTATGACCGCTCCTCCTCAGGCTTGCCCGAAAAGTGGGTAGCCATGATTAAGAGATCAATGCAGACCCTGACCCCGGAATACACTACGGCGCGGATGCTGACCGATTATTACGAGCAGATGTACGTGCCGACCATGAGAAGAGAACAGGTCGTGACGGCGGATTCCTTCAAGCTGGCCCGTGAACTTGCCGCGTGGAAGCTCAAGACCCCCATGCGCTTTTCATCCTTGAAAGTTCTCGATTTCACGATTGACGGGGTACAGGGCGACACAATTGATGTTGGTCAGCCGCTGTTTGTGAAAGCCAGAATAGACCCGGGCAAGATGGATGAACAGGAAATCATTGTGGAACTTATGATTGGCCGGGCCGAGGGCGGTGATTTTATTGAAAGCCCCGCCAGCGTGCCTCTGGAAATAGCCCAGCGGGGCCCGGACGGCATCCTGACCTTTACCGGGCAATACGAAGTCAGCCAGAACGGTATGTATTCTTACGGGATACGCGTGGCGCCGTATCACAAAAACCTGGCCTCCAAATACGAGCTCGGGCTAATGCTATGGGGATGAAGTGATCGGGCTCAGATCAATGTGGACCGAAGGGATCATCCTGGTTAAAATCGGGTGACAGATGACGATCGCTGACCTCTTGGGCGAAGATATTCTCAAAGCCTAGATCCAGGGCGAAGTTTACCACCGCCTCGTATTCCCGGCGGGTTATCCTGCGCCCCAGGATGGCGTGCCGGACCAAAGCGGGAATCGGTGTGTATTGCGACATGATGCTGAGGGATACCCGCAGGGAGATATTTTCCTTGATCAGTCGGAGCGCCGCAAGGCTGTTCTCCTGCCTGCCCGGCAGGATCAGGTGCCGGATCAGCAGACCCCGGCGGGCGATGTTGTCCTCCGTCTCCAGTTCATCCCCCACCTGGCGCACCATTTCCTTGATTGAAGCCAATGCCTGGGCAACGTAATCCTTCACCCCGGAAAAAAGCAAGCCGTCGTCGTCACAACCGTACTTGAAATCCGGCAGATAGATATCCACCATCCCGGCCAGCATTTTAATTACCTCCGGCTCTTCGTATCCGCCGCAATTATATACGAAGGGCAGTTGCAGGCCCTGCTCACGCGCCATCGAGAGCGCTGCCATGATCTGGGGCGTCTGAGGGGTGGGGGTGACGGGTTCAATATTGTGGCAGCCCCTGTCCGCAAGCGACAGCATGATCCGGGCCAGCGCGGCGCTGTCCAGCAATTCTCCCTTTATGTCGTGACTGATCTGATGATTCTGGCAATAGATGCACTTCAGGTTGCAGGATGAGAAGAAGATCGTACCGGCGCCACAGTTCCCCGAAAGCGGCGGCTCTTCGCCATGATGGACAAGGGCGCAGTCCATGACAATCTGATCCCCCAGTCGGCAGAAGCCCTGCTCGCCCCTGGTCCGGTCCACCCGGCAGTGACGGGGGCAAAGTGTGCAACTACTGAACATCCCTTTGAGTTTTACAAGGGCCTCGTGATGGTCTGGCGTCGCCATTCAGTCTAACTTCTCCACTACATCCCGGATTTTTCCGCTGACCACCAATTCCAGAAACTCCTCCCCCAGCGGTGCAGCCAGGGCTGTTACCTGTAGCCAGTTGGCCATCCTCTGCCCGGGATCGTTGAGATAGGTAAGATAATCCACGCGATCAGGGATACGTGCGCCGGGCAGTTGCGCCACAAATTCCGCAGTGGGATGGACCATCAGGACGTTGTTCAATATCCTGGCGGCCGGCTTGCGGCTCGTTAGTCTTTTGTCTAACCAGCCCGGAATGATCCGCTCCGAGTGGTGGAAAAAAAGGGTCACCCCTCCCGTCTGCCTCGCGTACCGGTGCGTCAGATGATAATCGAGCAAACCACCATCGCGATAAAGGCCCGCAGGCGCCCCGTAAATGTCCCGCACCCCGGCGACAACTAAGGGAATAGCGGCGGAGGCCAGCAGGGCATGGCGGAAGTTGATCTCGCTCAGGGCTGTAAACCGGCCCCGGAATCCCTTCTCAAAGCAGAAATCGGGCGGTTTGGCGCCCGTGTAAAACACCATCCGCTCCGCAAAACCAGCAAGATAGGAACGATCGAGGTAGTTCGCCACGAAGCATATCCCCAACCCCAGCCACTGGACCAATGGTACGTCGGAGGCGAGCAGATGCTTCGTCCGCACCGTGATGACGGCCAGACGATACTGCTTGCAGCTCAAGGCGAAGGGCAGGGCGTCTGCGGGCAGATAGGCATTGATAACGTCGCCGAGGGCATTAAAAACCTGTCCCGGCGAATCCTTGCGGTGGTAAGGCATGGCGATATAGGCATCCATCAGACGGCGATAGCTGGTTTCCGCTTCCGGCTGGAGCCAGGCGGCCAGACGCCAGGCGCCAGCCGAAGAACCGACAAGCAGCAGGGCTTGTTTGTTCCCCAGCAGTCCGCTTTTTAACAGGGCCAGATCAAAACCGCTCGCCACTAACCAGCGCGGACCTCCGGCCGGCGCAAAATAGGCGCTAACCATATCCGGATGAAAGCCGCCGTCTTTTATCAGTTCATAGGCTTCTTTGCCGGCCTTGATGCGCAGATTATTCATGCGGGGAGACCTTCCCGGTCATTGCGAGGCGACTGCGCGCCGTGGCAATCTCTTTGATAATAAATGGTTCCCGAAATGGCCTTGACACAACCGGCCCCCTTTTGTAGACTAACCGATATATGATAGCGGGGTTCATATACAGACATGATGATATTTGTCAATGCTCCCGGTTAAAGAAAGGATGCCAAATGGATATTAAGCTGCAGGTAAGAGGAATTGCCCAAAACGCCCGATTGGCATCCTTGGCCCTGGCGCGCTGCCCTACTGATCAAAAGAATCGGGCGCTGACGGAAATGGCCGCGGAGCTGATCCGACAGGGGGACTATCTGCAGCAGGAAAACGGGAAAGATATGGCCTATGCCAGACAGGCAGGCCTTGCGGCGGCCATGTTAGACAGGCTGATGCTCAAGGGAAGCACGATCAGCGACATGGCCGGTGGTCTGGAAGAGGTCGCGGCGCTGCCGGACCCCGTGGGCAAGGTAACTTCCATGTGGCGTCGTCCGAACGGGCTGCTCGTGGGGAGGATGCGGATCCCGCTGGGGGTAATCGGCATCATCTACGAATCCCGTCCGAATGTTACGGCCGACGCCGCCGCCCTGTGTCTGAAGTCGGGCAATGCCGTCATCCTGAGAGGTGGTTCCGAGGCGATCCATTCCAATCTGGCGATTGCCGGCATTTTGCGGGGCGTGCTGAAAAAGCTGGCCCTGCCCGAGGAGGCCATTCAGCTCATCCCCATCACGGACCGGGAAGCCGTCTATGAGATGTTGCAGTTAGAGGAATACATTGATGTCATCATCCCCCGGGGCGGGGAAGAACTGATCCGGGCCGTCGTGGCCCAGTCTAAGATCCCGGTCATCAAACATTACAAGGGAGTCTGCCATGTCTTTGTGGACGCCGACGCCGACCTCGCCATGGCCGAAAATATCTGCCTGAATGCCAAGACCCAGCGTCCCGGCGTCTGCAATGCCCTGGAGACGCTTTTGGTCCATCAGGACATAGCGGCGCAATTTCTGCCGGGTATGGCGATCAAACTGCAGCAGGCCGGCGTTACGCTGCGCGGCTGCGAGCAGGCCCGAAAGCTTACGCCCGGCATGGAAGCGGCGACAGAAGACGACTGGTATCGTGAGTACCTCGACCTCATCCTGGCCGTCCGCGTTGTGCCCGACCTCGATGCGGCCATGGCCCATATTGACAAATACGGCTCCCTCCACACCGAGGCCATCGTCACTAAGGATTATCACAATGCCCAACGCTTCCTGAACGAGGTGAACTCCTCCACGGTGCTCGTGAACGCCTCGACCCGCTTCAGCGACGGATTTGAACTGGGCTTGGGGGCCGAGATCGGGATCAGCACGACGAAACTGCATGCCTTCGGCCCCATGGGGTTGGAGGAACTGACTACCACCAAATTCATCATCTACGGCGACGGGCAGGTACGGGTATGAAGCTGGGCATTCTGGGCGGCACCTTCGATCCCATCCATTTGGGCCATTTGCGATGCGCCGAGGAGGTCAGGGAATTATTCGCCCTGGACCGGATATTGTTTATCCCAAGCTCCCAACCGCCTCACAAGGATTATCCGGCAGTGACCCCTTTTGCCCAGCGGGCGGAGATGGTCCAGTTGGCCATTGCCGGGCAACCGGTTTTTTCCTGTTCCGATCTGGAAAATAAACGGGCCGGGCTGTCCTACTCCGTCATAACGGTAGAAGAGCTGCTCGCCTCCCAACCCCAGGCGACGCTTTATTTTATCCTGGGTCAGGATGCCTTCCAGACCATCCAGACCTGGAAGGACTGGGAACGGCTGCTCACTTTGTGCCACGTGGTTGTCATGACCAGGGCTGGCTGGAAAAATGAAGGCCTGACGGAGATCCTGCCCCCTGACCACGCCGGCCGGTTCCGCTATAACGCCGCCCTGGACGGATATCAAGGCCCCACCGGCAAGGCCATCTTTTTTCGCCAGGTCTCTTTTCTGGAGGTATCTTCTTCGGATATCAGAAGCCGGATCAAGGCCGGGAAATCCGTCCGATATCTCGTGCCGGAAGCAGTGCTTGCCTACCTTGCCGAGGCCGGTTGCTACCGGCAATAATCCTGGGAGTTTATTACTGCTGCCCCCTGCTGTTCACATAGATGCCGACGCATACTAATGACATGCCAATCACCAAGCCCACCGTGACCGGTTCAGCCAGAAAGATCGCCCCGGAAGCAACGCCGAAAATTGGCGTCAGGAAGGAAAAAACCGCGAGCTGGGAAACGGGATAGGTATGAATCAGTTTGAACCACACCAGATAGGAAGCGAAGGCGACAATAACCGACTGATAGCCGAGCGCGGCCAGGACAGGTCCGTTGATGCCGTGGATCCAGGTCGGTTCCAGGACATAGGCGCAGAGAAGGAGGATAGGAATGGAAAAGACGAGCTGGTAGAGGAAGGTATGAATCGGCTGGACCTTGCCGGCCAGATATTTTTTGATGTAAATTGTCGTCGCACCCCACAGCACTGCGGCTATTATCTGCAGCGCATCCCCAAAAAGCATGGATGGGGTCCAAGTAGCCGGTTTACCCCAGAGCAGGACGCAGGCCGCCCCGGCGAAGGCGAGGACCAATCCTGTTATATTGAGGGCATTCAAGCGCTCCCGCAGAAATAGCCAGGCGCCGATGGCCACCACGAACGGCGAAAGATTAAGCAGGATACTGGCGCGGGCGGCATGGGTATAGCGCAGGCCGAAATAGATGCAGGCAAACTCGATCCCAAAAAGGAGCCCTACCACGCATCCGTGCCAGAGACGGATGTCCCGGTGGAAAAGCGGCTCCTTGATGGCCAGGCAGTAGAGGATGCCCAGAAAAGAGGCAATCGCTGAACGGAGAAAGGACATGAAGACAGGCGAGATGCCACCGCTGGCGAACTTGATCGCCGAATAGTTGCAACCCCACAGAAATGTGAGCAGAACCATGAAGAGAATGCCGCTGAGATCTATGCGGTCCTTGGGCGTACTATGCATGCTGGACTTCCCTCCCCCGTAATTAGTTACCCGTTAGAAATCCTCGCGCCTGTTCCACCTCTACACGGCTGCCGATGTAGATCGGCGAGCGCTGGTCCAGATCCGTTACCGTCAATGACAGGATATCCTCCCGGCCATTCGTGGCCATACCGCCCGCCTGTTCGATGATGAAGGCCATGGGCTGAAGTTCGAAAAGGAGCCGCAATTTCCCCTGCGGTTCATTTTTTAAGGCGGGGTAAGTGAAAATACCCCCTCTTTTGATCAGCAACTGATTGATGTCCGGTACAAATCCACCGCTATAGCGGAGCTTGTAGCCGGCTGCCTCCAGCGCTTCCAGAAATTTACAATGCTCCGGAGTGCAGTCCCTTCTCAATCCGCCCGGGCTGTAAATGGAGCCTCGATCATTTAAGGTTATGTTCTCCTGAGAAAGGACATACTCGCCTTCCCTGTTCAGCACAAATTCATGGGCCCCCTTGGCCGTCGCATACACCATCGTGATCAGCGGGCCGTAGGTAATGTAGAGCGCCGCCACCATGGATTTTCGGCCCTGGCCTAAAACCGCCTCCTGGTGGATGCCGATAATGGTGCCGATGGACAGATTGGCATCCACGAGCGAAGAACCGTCCAGGGGATCGGCGGTAATGAAATATTTTTCATTCCCCTGGCCGATGGTGACAACGGTTTCCTGCTCTTCGGAGGCGTATTCCCGGACAGACCCGGAAAACTGGAGTTGATTTTTTAGAATTTCATCGGCGCCGCGGTCCAGGGCTAATTGGTCCTCTCCGTAAATGTTTTGAAACCCCGCCAGCTTGCGGTTGGATTCGTGAATCTTGGCGGATATATATTTCCCCGTCACGGCAATCTGCCAGATCAGGCGGCGCAATTCCATCTCTACGCCGTCCATCCACATGTGGCGTCGTAAGTCCACGGCAAATTTGGTGTAATCAGATATGCCTTCCCCCATAGCTATTCCTTTCCTATCTTTGTAGGGGCGGGTTTGAAATCCGCCCCTACAAATTTATGGGCTATCCCGATGCAATTGCAATTAATTGATTCATGATTCTCTACACTTAATGATCTGCCCGCTCCTCTGCATTGGCAAGGCTTCTTTTCCCTATCCGATAGGCGTCAACCACGGAAAAAATCCAGCAGGCGACAAGAAACAGCAGAATGGTCGTATTATCAGTGAAAATATTGCCGGAGGTTGTCTCGGCAAGACGGGAGATTGCGTTGGCATCAATCACCGTCCCAGCGCCCTGCATTACTTTTAAACTATCTAGGGCAACAACGGTCGCTCTGACAATGACTATAGTCAATCCCAGCAGTATGAGCAGTAGCAGCAGTAGACCACGCCCGTATCGCTTGAGATAAAACTGCCCTGATCCGGGAAAAACAAGCGCCGATAACAAGGCAGCTTTAATGGCTTTATTCATTTTAGCCCCCAACGCCTAACATCTCTGATACATCTATCACCGCTCGGGCAAAGATGTCAATCGCTACCTTGCGGAAATTCGGGGAATATAACCTATATCAAGATAATAAAGTGTTACGTCCCTTTATTTCAATAATTAAGTATACTGTCCCCGGAACTCGTGATATAAGACACACTCTAACTCAGGAGAAAATAATGTACGAAATAACTATTACCCGATCCTTTTCCGCCGCCCATATGTTGAAGGGTATCGGCGGCAAGTGCGAAGGGTTGCATGGACATAATTTTATTGTGGAAGTGACCCTGGCCGCCTCGACTTTGAGCAAGGAAGGATTGCTCTTGGACTTTCGCATCCTCAAGGAGTGGACCGACGAGATACTTGATTCTCTGGATCACAAATATCTGAACGAGCTGCCCTATTTTCAAAATGTTAATCCTTCGGCGGAAAATCTGGCCCGTTTCCTTCACGACCGGATTGACGAAAAGGCCGCCGCGCAGAACATAGCTGTGCCCTGTGTTACCGTCTGGGAATCCGAAAATGCGAGGGCCTCCTACCGCGGTAAATTGTCATGATAGATATGCAAAATCAGCAAGACTACCGTCGTATAGATATTCAAAAGGTCGGCGTGAAGGGGATTAAATATCCCATTACTGTCCTGGACCGCGTCCAGGGAGTCCAGCAGGTTAATGCCGCCATCAATATGTACGTCAACTTGCCCCATCACTTCAAGGGAACCCACATGAGCCGCTTTGTGGAAATCCTCAATGAATACCATGGTGAGGTCAACATTAAAACCCTGCAGCTCATCCTGGAAAAGCTCCGGGAAAAGCTCCGGGCCGAGTCGGCGCACATAGAAATCAGCTTCTCTTACTTTGTGAAAAAAACGGCGCCTGTTTCCCGCGCCAAAAGCCTGATGGAATACGAGTGCCGGTTTTGGGGACAAAACCGGGGTAATAAAACGGATATTATGGTGGGCGTGGTGGTGCCCGTCACCACCGTCTGCCCCTGTTCCAAAGAAATCAGCAACGCCGGCGCCCACAACCAGCGGAGCATGGTGGATGTGAAGGTAAAATTCAAAAAATTTTTCTGGATAGAAGACGTCATTACGCTGGTAGAAAATTCGGCCAGCGGCGAGGTTTATTCCCTTTTGAAACGGGTAGATGAAAAATACGTGACGGAAAAAGGCTATGAAAACCCCATGTTCGTCGAGGATGTGGTCCGTAACGTGGCCGAGCGGCTGAATGCCATTGACAATTTCACCTGGTACAGCGTGGAGGCGGAAAACTTTGAAAGCATCCACAACCACAGCGCCTATGCCTATGTGGAGAAGGAGGCAACCTGATGGAATCCATTCCCAATAAGGAATTTTTTAATCTTTATCACCAGGGATTTATCCGGGCCGCCCTGTGCATCCCCGCAGTAAAGGTCGCCGATCCCTTTTTCAATGCCGATAGCATCCTGCAGTTAGCGCGGACGGCGGCCGACCGGCAGGCAATCCTCGCCATCTTTCCTGAACTCAGTCTGTCAGCTTACTCAAATGAAGATCTGTTTCACCAGGATGCGCTGCTGCAGGGCGTTCTCCAGGCGCTGGCCAGGATCATTGACGTCTCCAAAGAACTTAATCTTATCCTGGTCGTGGGGGCGCCTCTACAGGTTGATTTTCGCCTCTTTAACTGCGGGGTGCTCCTCTACCGCGGACGAATCCTCGGGGTAGCCGTCAAATCCTACCTCCCCAACTACCGGGAATTCTACGAGGGGCGGCAATTCAGCCCGGCTGCAGAAGCACTCTCGCCGACCATACACCTCTGCGGGCAGGAGGCGCCCTTCGGCGCCGACATCATCTTTACCGTAAAGAATCTGCCGCATTGCCGTTTTTTTATCGAGATGTGCGAGGACGTCTGGGTTCCCATCCCGCCCTCCAGCTACGCCGCTCTGGCGGGGGCTACCGTCATCGGCAACCTTTCGGCCTCCAATATAATCATCGGGAAGGCGGAATATCGTCACCAACTGGCGGCTACCCAGTCCGGGCGCTGTCTGGCAGCTTATCTATATACCGCCGCCGGTCCCGGAGAATCTACCACCGACCTGGCCTGGGACGGTCACGCCCTGATCTATGAAAACGGCCGGCTCCTGGGAGAATCGGCCCGTTTTCAGCAACAACCCCAGCTAATCTGCGCCGATATAAATCTGGACAGCCTGGCGCAGGACAGAATGCGCATGACTTCCTTTGGACAAAGCGCCCTGCATCACAAGGACCGCCTGACCGCCTTCCGACATGTCGCTTTCGACGTTAATCTGCCGGAGGGGAAAATTCTCCTCGAGCGACAATACCCGCGTTTCCCGTACATACCGGCTGATCCGGCCAAACGCGACCAACGCTGCTACGAGGCCTACAACATCCAGGTGCAGGGTTTGTCCCAGCGTCTGAAATCAGCGGGAATCAGCAATGTCGTCCTCGGCATCTCGGGCGGTCTGGATTCCACGCAGGCGCTGATCGTGGCCGCCCGCACCATGGACTTGCTGAATCTGCCCCGTGTCAACATCAAGGCCTACACGATGCCGGGCTTTGCCACCACCGATAAAACCTACCAGAATGCGCTCAAATTGATGGCGGCATTAGGGGTTTCGGCCCATGAGATAGATATCAAACCCAGCTCGCGGCAAATGCTGCAAGACATCGGTCATCCCTTTGCGGCAGGGGAAAAACTCTACGATATTACCTTTGAAAACGTCCAGGCCGGAGAGCGCACCTCGCACCTGTTTCGCCTGGCCAATCTCCAGAAGGCACTGGTCGTCGGCACGGGAGACCTGAGCGAACTGGCCCTGGGTTGGTGCACTTACGGGGTAGGAGACCATATGTCTCACTACAACGTCAATGTCAGCGTCCCCAAGACGCTCATCCAGCATCTGATCCGCTGGGTGGCGGGCACAAATCAGTTCACCCCGGAAATATCGGCGATCCTGGTTGATATTCTGCAGACCGAAATTAGCCCGGAGCTTGTTCCTGGCCAGGAAAACGATGCGCCCTCGCAAAAAACGGAAGAAATAGTGGGGCCTTACGAACTGCAGGATTTTCATAATTTCTATATAACCCGATACGGATTTCTGCCGACCAAGGTGGCCTTCATGGCCTACTGTGCCTGGCGGGACAAGGCGCTGGGCCGGTGGCCCGATGTGCCGGAAGAGAAGAGACACGCCTATTCGATAGCGGAAATCAAGCAATGGCTTCACGTATATTTGCTGCGCTTTTTCCAGTACAGCCAGTTCAAGCGTTCCTGTGTTCCCAACGGCCCCAAGGTTGGCTCGGGCGGTTCCCTCTCGCCGCGCGGCGATTACCGGGCGCCCAGCGACAGCGACGCCACGGTCTGGCTGGAAAACGCACGGGGGATTCCGGACAGCGAAAGTTAGGGGAAACCAGTCATGGTGAGAGAAACATACCGCGATTTTGATGCCACGGAACTTTTTTGCCCTCGCTGCCAAAGATCTGTCCGGGTTAGAAAAAAGCTGCTCCTCATTATCCCGGACGGGGAAAAGTATGACTACACCTGCATGGCCTGCGGCACGTCGGTGGGCGACAAATTTGTCCACAATAATAGCGATGCGGGCCTGCTAATCCGATGAAAAAGATTTACATGAAAATTGCGTCTGTCATCATTCTTTTCCTTCTCCTGACGACTAACACCACTACCTCCGCCTTTGCCGCCTCTACCCGCGAAATATACGCTGACGGCAGAAAATTCATGAGGGAGGGAAAATGGCAAAAGGCAATCGAAATCGTCAAGCCGCTGGAAAACGATTACCAGTTACTGGCCGATTATGTGCTTTTGGATCTGGCCACCTGTTATGAAAAGTCCGGTGATAGCGAAAGGGCCTTGAATGCCCTCCGGAAAATAGTCAAAATTTACAAAACCTCTCCCCTTTACCGCAAGTCATACCAAAAGATTCTGGACCTGGGCAAAAGCGGCGACATCACTGCTCTTTTTGCCGATTACGATCTTTACCTGAAAGAATTTCCCCAGGACAGCAAAGTAGCGTGGGACAAGGCCGGCCTGCTGGAAAAGAGCGGCCGGAGTGATGAAGCCCGCGCCCTGCGGAAAGAAATCTTTTTTTCCGGCAGCGATTATAGCATGAACGCCTACGAAGCGCTTAAAAAGGCTGATTTTCAGCCTTCCGCCGCAGATATCAAAAAAGTCCTCGTAAGCCTCCTGGAAAATAATAATTACGCCCAAGTCGTCAGTTTAACGGAGGGTATCAATTTCAAGGACGATGAAGGCAAGTATCTGCTGGCCCGGGCCTATTTCCGTCTGCGCCGCTATAGTGAAGCCATCAAGACACTTGCCGGTGTATCATCAAAAGAAGGGAAATATCTTCTGGCCCAAAGTCTCGTCCGGGCCAAAGAAAATGAAGCATTTTACAAACTCATCGCTGAGCTGGCCGGGGAAGGCAGGCAAGATCTATTCAGCCTGCACATTCTGGCCGCCGAGATGAAGAGAAGAGCAGGTGATCACACGAGCGCCGGCGCTATGCTGCAATCCATGCTGGGCCTCTATCCCGAAAAAAAAGAGGAAATTACCTGGTCACAGGCCTGGCTGAATATCAGGCAAAAACGCTACCCTGATGCGGAAAAAATTCTTGCCAGCCTGGCAGCGTCTGATTCCAATAAGCGTGACAAGTTTCTTTTCTGGCTGGCCAAGGTGAAGAAATATCAAGGTCAAAACGGGGATGCTATCTTTGCGCAGATTAAGGACAAAAACAGCTATTACTGGTTTCAATCGGGCATCAGCAGGCCCAGACCGCCATCGGGCCGAGATGGCGCCGATCTGAAAAAGGATGGCGCTTCCCAGCTTCCTGAAGAGATGAACAGAAAATTTCTGCGGATAACTACTCTCCACGGCCTGGAAATGAGTACGGAAGCCCGGACGGAAGCCCGCCTGATGATGAGTTCGGTTACGGAGCCATACATTTCCGCTTTTGCCCAACTGCTGCTAACCATAGAAGACTATCTTTCTCTGGTCCGGCTGGGCGGGCGGCACAATTACCCCTTGCTGAAATACCCGCTCGCCTTCGGGGATATCGTGGCCAAGTGCGCTCAGGCACAAGAAATTGACCCTTTTCTTATTATGGCCATAATGAGAGAGGAAAGCCATTTCCAGCGGGATGTCGTATCCTCCGCCGGTGCGCTCGGCATCATGCAGCTCCTGCCGGCTACGGCGCGCAGCATGGCCAATATCAAACATAATGAGGAACTATTCGATCCGGAAAAAAATATCAGGCTGGGGACAAATTATTTCGCCAAGCTGCTGGTGCAGTTCAAGTTATCGCAATACGCCATTGCCGCCTACAATGCGGGACCGCACAACGTGGAAAAATGGCTCGCCATGGGTTATCAGGATGAAGAGGAGTTTACGGAAGATATTCCCTTCGGTGAGACAAAAAGCTATGTTTTCCGCATCATGCAAACCCGCGGCATTATGAAAGCTCTTTACAAAAAAGAGCCGATAAGTGATTAAACAGGTTGGGTAAATTTCGTTCTCAATTAAGGGCGTGATTTCGCCTTATCCGCCAGGGCTTTTTTCAGCTTCTCGGCCAGCGTGTTTCCCACCTGCTGTTCCTGGTCCTGATAGACGAGGCTGCTCTCCCGACCACCGCCGCCGGCGCCTTCAATGTAATCGCCAAGTATTCCGCGGCTGTGCGCATCTTCATGGCAGTATACGCAGAGCGGTTCCCAGTTGCTGCCGTCCGGCGGGTTGTTGAGATGATTGCCGTCCTTGTGGTGCACCGTCAGCAGTTGACGATTATCGTTTTCAAACTCCCGGCCGCAACGCGCACAGATCAAACCATATATCGCCAGAGCCTTTTCACGATAGGTCGCGGCGGCGGGTAGCTTCGACTGCGCCTGCTTTATCTCCCGCACCACTTCTTCCGCCGATTTGGCATTCTGACTCACGTCCTTCGTTACGGTAGAGTGGACACGCCCCAGCCTGCTTCCATAACTGACCTTGTTCACTATTTCCCTTCCCCTTGCCGATTCTCACCTTGCTGCAGGAAAACGCTCAGGAAAACCCCGATCCCTTTCAGCAAGCCGCGCGCCGTTCTCAGCGTCTCCATAAGCGGGACCTTGACGCCCTGCAGCAAAGTTACCTCCAGGTCATTTACCAGCCCCAGAAAGGCGCGCACCTTCCGGCTCAGCACGACAAACTCCTCTGCCTCATGCCTGATCATATCAGTGGCACTGTGTATATTGGCAGTGATTTCCTGCATATTGGCCAAGATCTCCGGCAGGGTTTTATTGAACTCTTCCAGGGCCGTGGCCATGTTTTTTGCCGTCCGCCACATCTGCCAGAGGAACAGAATCAGTAAAAGGATAACTACAAAGAACGCCACGCTCCAAATCACGGCTTTGGTTTCTACCATAGGGCACGCCTGCTCCTAACTAATTAACATACTGATATTAAGATGTTTTTTCCTCTTTAAAGGCTTCCACGCCGGCATCAAGGGCCCTTTTAAAACGGGTTTTACCATCCTGAAAGGCCTCCTTGCCCCGCTCCGCCATTTCCACCGCCTCTCCTTCCAGGTGTTCAACCGTTTCCTTCGCCGTTGCTTCCAGATCATGGAGCCGTTTCAGGGCGGATTCATAGGTTTTCTTGCTTTTCTCCAAGGCTTTTTCGTAGTCCTCCTTAGCCTTGGTTATCAATTCTTCCGTCTTACGGGCGATATCTTCGCGTGTTTCCTTGCCGCTTTTGGGCGCGTAAAGTATCCCCAAGATTGCACCGGCCACGCCCCCGATCAACAAACCCTTAAAAAATTCACCACTTTTGTCTGACATAGTCCTTACCTCCTTGTTTAACTGCCTTGTTTAACTGACTTTTGCCCCCGGCAGGGGCTTGCCGTCCACAGAGAGCAGCGCCAGGCCGTCCGCGGTACCGGTAGCCAGCAGCATCCCCTGCGATTCAATTCCCATGAGTTTGGCCGGCTTCAGATTGGCCACAACTACGACGGTCTTGCCGACGAGGTCAGCGGGCAGGTAGTCCTTGCCGATCCCCGCGACAATCGTTCTTTCTTCCCCCAGATCAATCTTCAATTTGACCAGTTTTTGAGAATTGGGCACCCTCTCGGCGGCTATGATCGTGGCCGTCCGGAGATCAACTTTTCCCCATTCTTCAAAATCAATAAGCGGCTTGACGGGAGGTATCTCCACCTTAGCTGCGGCGGTGGGGCTTTCCTCGGCGAGGGCGGGAACGCGCGGGAACAGGTTGCCTCCCTGCTTGATTTTCTGCCCGACCATCAGGCCTCCCCAACTGCGGATGCTCTGAAAATCTTCACGAGCCTGATCCTCGATGCCCAGTTGCGCCATGATCTTGCCGGCGGAATCAGGCATAAACGGTAAGATGAGGACGGCAATGATCCGCAGGGCCTCCAGCAGATCGTACATAACCGCATCCAGCCTGGCCTTTTGGGCAGGATCTTTGGCCAGAACCCACGGCTCGACGGCAACGATGTGCTTGTTCACGCAACCGATGAATTCCCAGATGGCTATCAGCGCTTTATGGGGCGCCAGTTCCGCGAAAGAGGCTTCTACCTCGGAATTGACTTTTTGCAGGGCCGCAACCAGGGTTTCATCTCCCGCAACTGACTGACCGGGCGCGGGAACTTGGCCATTGCCGTACTTCAAGGCCATGGTCATGGTTCTGCTCACGAGATTGCCCAGGTCGTTCGCCAGATCGGAATTGATACGCTGAATGAAGGCCGCTTCGCTGAAACTTGAATCCAGGCCAAACACCATATCCCGGAGCAGAAAATACCGAAAGGAATCTAAACCGTATTTGTCTTTCAGCGTCAGGGGGTTGACGACATTGCCCACCGTCTTGGACATCTTGCTCTGATCAACATTCCAATAGCCATGGACATTCAGGCGCCGGTAGGGTTCGATGCCGGCCGCCTTCAGAATGGTTGGCCAGTAGATGCCATGGGGTTTCAGAATGTCTTTGGCGATCAGATGCTCGGCTACGGGCCAGAAGGTTTTGAAATTATCGCCTTCGGGATAGCCGACGCCCGTGATGTAATTGATCAGGGCGTCAAACCATACGTAAGTCACATACTTGTCATCAAAGGGCAGATCAATGCCCCAGGTCAGCCGCGACTTGGGCCGGGAGATGCAGAGATCCTCCAGCGGTTCCCGCAGGAAGGCCAGGGCCTCATTCCGGTAGCGCTCCGGCCGGATAAAATCGGGATGATCAGTAATGTGCCCGACCAGCCAATCCTGATATTTGCTCATACGGAAGAAGTAATTGCTTTCCTTGCGATACTCGGGTGCGGTCTGATGATCGGGACAGTGACCGGCGATGAGTTCCTTTTCCATATAAAACCGCTCACAACCTACGCAATAGTAGCCTTCATAACTTCCGAAGTAAATGTCGCCGGCGTCATAGACCTTCTGCAAAATCGCCTGCACCGTCTTTATGTGACGCGCCTCGGTGGTTCTGATAAAATCATCATTGCTGATGCTTAACTCGGGCCAAAGATTACGGAACTGTCCGCTGATCATGTCGGCGTACGCCTGCGGGGTTACTCCGGCTTTAGCTGCGGCGGCCACGATTTTGTCGCCGTGCTCATCCGTTCCCGTCAAGAAAAAGGTACGATATCCGGACAGGCGATGATACCGGGCCAGCACATCCGCCACAATGGTCGTATAGGCATGGCCGATGTGCGGCGAGGCGTTGACGTAATAGATAGGGGTAGAAATATAAAAGGCTTTTTCCATAACCAGCTCGTTTTAGGGGGCTCGCCGTCATCTCACCGGCCGCCAGATTCAAGATCCTTTATGTTCAGGGTGATTTCCTTGCCATTTTCCAGGGCCACGGCAATCTCGCCGCGCAAGACATTTTGTCTGAGCACCTTGGCGTTGCCTTGGGCAGTGTGCACCGTTTTCCCGCACTTGGGCATGCCTTTTCTCATCTCCACATAACCTTCATATTCAAAAGCCAGGCAACACATCAGGCGACCGCACAGACCGGAAATCTTTTCCGGATTCAAGGAGAGGCTCTGCTCCTTGGCCATCTTGATCGAAACCCGGTCAATATTGGGCAGGGAACTGGCGCAACATACCTCGCGACCGCACATGCCGAGACCTTTAACGAGCTTCGTTTCCTGCCGGGCGCCGATTTGCCTGAGTTCGATCCGGGCCTTGAATTTCTGCACCAGATCCCTTACCAGCTCCCGAAAATCAACCCTGTTTTCCGCCGTAAAATAAAACACCATCTTGCTTTTATCAAAGGCGCACTCCAGGGTGATCAGCTTCATGGGCAGCGCCCGGGCGATGATCCGTTCCCGGCAATACTGGCGGGCCTCTTTTTCCAGACATTGGTTTTCTTCCCGGATGCGCAAGTCGCCCTCAGTGGCCTTACGGATGATATATTTAAGATTAACGGGTAACTGGTCAACCTCGACTGTTGAAAGCTCTGTCGCCACCCTGCCTATGGACAAGCCCTGATCCGTATTGATAACCACCTGATCGTTCTTTTGCAGAGGCAAGTCACCGGCGCCGAAAGTGTATATCTTCCCCTCCGGTCGAAACTTTACCCCGACTATTTGTTTCGCCAAGTAAATCTCCTTTTCCGTCAATCCCTATCTAAGTTTAAACATCATCACTTCCAAAGTCAATGTCTTATCCGCGTTTTGCTCGACCGCCGAGAACGCCCGACCGATGGCTTTGATATTGCTGATCAGGTCCGTGAGCGGCAGGCGATCGGACAGGGCCTTGATCATCTCCCCCTGATCCTGATTGATCAGCGCCTCCACTGTGCCCGTTTCCCTGTAAACCATGGCGTCCCGATAGCAGGTGCACAAAATAACCAGCCGCTCCATGACCTCTTCCCGAGTTTGCCCGAAACGGTTTAAACTGGACAGGCGCAACAGGGGATCATGCATCAGCCCGGCGGCCGCCAACTCGATTATTTCCTTACGCATATCCAGATAGGAACTACTGTGCATCTCGAGTGCCCGGGCGATACTGCCACCGGCAGAGCTGGCCAGCAGGCGGGAAGCGGGGACGTCTAAAGAGAGGCGCCGCTGTAAAAAACGGGCCACTTTTTCTTCCGGGAGGGGATTAAACCTGATCTGCTGACACCGGGAAAGTATCGTGGCGGGCAACTGGAAAGGAAGCGCGGAAATCAGGATGATGATATTTGCTGCCGGGGGTTCTTCCAGTATCTTCAACAGGGCATTGGCCGCCACATCGTTCATCTTCTCGGCATTATCTATGATACAGACCCGCTTTTTCCCCTCCCAGGGTTTAAACTTCATGCGTTCCTGCAGGTTGCGGATCGCCTCGATTTTAATAAACTGGCCGTCAGCCTCCACTGCCATAATGTCCAGATGATTATTGTGGTCCGCCTTCACGCATGAGGAGCAGACATCGCAGGAATCATACTTATCGGCGAGACAGTTAATGGTCTTGGCAAGAGTCCCGGCCGTTGTCCTTTTACCGATGCCCTCCAGACCGTAAAAGAGGAACGCGTGGGGGATGCGGCCCTGGGCCAGAGAGCTCTGCAACTGCTCAATCTGCCTTTCGTGACCGAAGATATCCTGGAAAGACATTAATTGGTTCCTCTGGTAATAAGCTGGCAGTTATCTTTTTATGAAGGCCAAAAGTTCACGACACACATCTGTACTTACGGCCGCTATTTCGCGGGCCGCGTTGATGATCCGGTATCTCGCCGGATGCTCCGCCGCCAGGGCCAGATAGCCATCCCGGACGCGCTGGTGGAAGCTCAGAGCCTCTCTTTCGAAACGATCCTCCCGGTTGTTGCCCTGGAGCCGGGCAATTCGACCCAGCGCCCGCTGGAGACCTTCCTCAACCGGCATGTCCAGGAGGATAGTCAGGGCAGGGGTCAGGGAAGCCGACGAAAAATTGTGCAGGTCCTTGATTACCGTGCGATCCAAACCGCGCCCGTAACCCTGATAGGCTAAAGTGGCGTCAATGAACCGATCACAGAGCACCCATTTCCCCTGCTCCAGGGCGGGCCTGATTACATCCTGGACATGCTGCACCCGGGCAGCCACAAAAAGGAGCAGTTCGGCACGCGGAGAAATAGCGTAAGGGCCGATGTTTAAAAGCATTTCCCGGATTTTTTCCCCCAACGGCGTACCACCCGGCTCATCAGTGGCCAGGCAGCTAACGCCTTGCGCGGCAAGGTATTCGCCCGCCATTCTCACTTGGGTGGTTTTACCGCAACCTTCAATCCCTTCAAAGGCAATAAATCGGTTCATGCGGTTCCCGGAATGATATCACAAAAAAACAGGGGGAAACACCGGCCTTTACAGGCAAGCGGTTCCCCCCTTTGGTTCGACAATGAAAAATTTATTTCTCTTCCCCGGCGACAATAGCCTCGACGGGACATTGCTCGGCACAGGTTCCGCAATCCGTACAAAGCTTCGCATCAATGGTGTATTTATCATCTCCTTCGCTGATCGCCTCCACCGGGCACTCGTCCTGA
The DNA here is from genome assembly GCA_026388415.1 of Deltaproteobacteria bacterium. Taxonomy (NCBI): domain Bacteria; kingdom Pseudomonadati; phylum Myxococcota; class Myxococcia; species Deltaproteobacteria bacterium. The sequence continues at coordinate 37,875 of JAPLJV010000048.1, forward strand.
CAAGAACCGCAAGCGATGCACTCATCTGTAATCACGTAAGCCATTTTCTCTCTCCTTTATAATTATTTTAACCAAGTTGAGACGGACGGCAGCCCGTCTCAACTATACAGAAACAACCTCTTTTACCTGGGGGACTTCCTGCTTCAAATGTTTTTCAATCCCCATCTTCAGGGTCATCTGCGACATCGGGCAACCCCCGCAGGCGCCCAGCAGCTTAACCTTTACTACACCATCATCAGTGATATCAACCAGTTCCACATCCCCGCCATCCATCTGCAGGTTGGGCCTGATCTTATTAATCGCCTTTTGCACTGCTTCTTTCATCACATCACCTCCGTCTTATCAAGACTTTCATTACTTCCCCTCAACGGGGCATAGCCCTCAACATTTGCCTTACCACGTCCCTGGCTACACTGCGCAGTTCCGGTTTCATAATCACATATTTCTCCGCCAGATCATGCCCGGCCTTCCAGATCACCACCCCCGTGGCGGCATTGATCAGCTTCATGCTCAGGCCGACCTTGGCCACATTCTTGTCGGCCTCCTGGGTATAATACCAGTAATCCACATTAATCAATAAAAAAGCATCAACACCGGCCAGCTCACCTATTTTTTTGCTCAGGTCGCTATCGGAAAAATTTACTGCCTTCAGCTTGGCCAGATAAGCAGTTGTTGTCTTACGCAGGGGTTCATTTTCCTGGAGCAGGCGCTGCATCATCTGATATGAGAAAAAGCTCTTAAATTGCCTCTCATCTGACAATTCACCGGCAATAATCCGGTCCAGCACTTCCCTTGATTCCTCAACACCCACCACATCCAGCGCCAGCAGAGCTAATGTCTGCGGGTGAAAGCCCTCAGCCTCCGGAGCAATCTGGGAAAAGCGGACGCCGCCACAGCCGCCCAGCATCAAAATCAGCAGCATGCCCAGAGAAAAAACCCGATATTTAGGTATCGCCAAAATATCTCCAGTCAATCTTTGCCGGCGTCAGACACGATTAATGGCCAGCCACGACAAGGCGCTCACCCCCGCAAGGATGTAGTTGGTCTCTAAAAGCCCCCATATCTCCATGCTGGAAAGTGCCGCCCTTCTATCACAAAGTTTAAAACATATCAACACATAAAATAGACAAATAATCAGCGCTATACTCACCGATGCCGACCATCCGGCGGGGTAGGCAGACGCGAGCAGAATAAATAATAAAACCCAGACAACCTTCAATATCCGCTGCGATGTTTTACTGCCCACCAGGACCGGAATCGTCTCCCGCCCCAGCAAGCGGTCATTTTGCATTTCGATGATATCCGATAAAATGGAACGGATGAAAACCATGGCAAAAGTAAAAACAAAGGCCACCGCCAAGCCGGGGCGGAAAGTAAACCCCGCGCCCACGACTGGCAGCACTACGGTCACCATCGCCCAGGCCAGGGCCATTGACACATTTTTTGAGCCCGGCAGTTCCTTCAAGCTTCGAAAACGCCATCGGGACGGCAAGAAACGGGCATTATAAAGGACACCGGACAGGGAAATGACAAAAAGCAAAAGGAATTGTCCCGCCCCCTGGGCCAGGGCTAAGAGCAGGGCGGCTATTAATGTTGCAACAGCCAGAAAAATATAAAGGGCTTCGTGTTGCCGGTAATTTTCTTCCCGGAAGGAACCGCTGATATTTGTTTTATGGTCCGTAAATCTGTTCAAAACATGCATCGCATAAACGTAAAGGGAGGCTATCAAAAAATTGCTGAACCGCACCTCCAGCTCCTGCATAATGGCGCCGGCCAGATAAAGGCACCCGGCGCCCAACGCCGCATAGATGTCCGTACGCACTAAAAAAAGCCATATATTAAACAGACCTGGCGATTTTTCCCCCCGCTGGCCCTGAAGATTGGTAATGTCATTTACTACCCGGTCAATGATCCAGTTCGGCGTCGAAGCCCCTGCTGAAACCCCGATACTGCCATAGAGACCCAGGGGGTGGTCTTTCAGGCCTTCCGCCGTTTCAATGTAAAAGGTCGGTTTCCCCTGCTGCTCCGCCATCTCGGCCAGCCGTTTGGTATTGGCGCTGTTGACGCCCCCGACAATAACCATGGCATCCATCCGGGCCGCCAGATTTTTAACCTCCTTTTGTCTCTTTTCCGTGGAGTCGCAGATGGTGTCAAAGACCAGCGCCCGGGGAGATTTCCTTTTGATGATTTGCGCTATTTCCTGATAAAGCTCCTGATCTTGCGTTGTCTGAGCGACAATGCCTAAGTGCTCTGCAGGGGGCAAGCGCTGCGCTTGCTCCTTAGTGCCTATTACCAGGCCCCGGCCAGCGCTGTAACCGAGCAAGGCCGTTACCTCCGGATGACCCTCGTCGCCCACAATCACAATCGTATAACCGAGGGCTACCTGCTTCTTGATAATGGCCTGGACGCGCGCCACCTTCGGGCAGGTGGCGTCCACGATCTTGACGCCTTTAGCCATAATCTGGCGCCGTTCCTCAGGCGATACGCCATGGGTGCGGATGACCAGCGTTGTTTCGCTGCCGGCGGGAATTTCCTCGAGGCTGGCGATGGGCAGGATGCCCCGTTTTTCAAGCAGCGCGACCGTCTGAGGATTATGGATCAGGGGACCGTAGGTATAGATTGGCCCCGGGCCGGCCTGCCGCGCGGTGTCCAGCACCAGGTCAACCGCCCGCCGGACACCCATGCAAAAACCAGCAGTTTCCGCCAGTTTCACGCCCATCTACTGATCCTTTTTATTGAATTATGCACTATAATATCTATATCCATTCCTGCCTGTCTGCTTAACGCTATACATCGCAATATCTGCATTCTTTACAAGGGTGTCTATATCCTCGCCATGGTCAGGGTAGACGGCTATGCCGATACTCATCGTGACAGACATGGTATGATTATTAATTGTAATATTGGTCTGGAAATCTTCCATTATCTTTTCTGTAATGGTATTAACATCTTCTGTCTGCTTAAGGTCGGCAAAAATCAACATAAACTCATCACCGCCCATGCGTGCGACTGTGTCACCTTTTCGTATCTGCAAGGTGAGTTTTTCTGCAACAGCCTGTAATAACAGATCCCCGCTACTATGGCCAAATGTGTCGTTCACATCTTTGAACTTGTCAAGGTCAAGCATCATCACGGCAACCTTCTCGTTAAAGCGTTCAGCGTGGGCCATTGCCATAACAAGACGGTCATTAAAGAGTGAACGGTTGGGCAGGCCAGTCAGGGCATCATGGAACGCCATGTG